>JAGYOB010000215.1 GCA_018399515.1 Candidatus Nanopelagicales bacterium | reverse complement strand
ACCCCCACGCCCTAATACGGGCACTAGCACCTCAAGCTAGCGCGTCTGCCAATTCCGCCACCCGGACCGATGGTGCTCCCCGGGGAGGGAGCCATCCGGAAGGATAGCAACACCAGATCACGGCTGCGCAGTGCCGGCGTGATGGGCCAGGATGGGCTCATGCAGCAGATCCCGTCCATTGCCGAGGACACAGTGTCCCTCCTTCGCGATCTCATCCGCATCGATACCAGCAATGACGGATCCCCGGACGGACCCGGAGAGATCCTTGCCGCCGAGTACGTCGTCCAGTGTCTTCAGGAGGTCGGCTACGACCCGGAACTGATCACAACCACTTCGGGCCGGCGTGCATCGGTAGCGCTGCGAATCCCGGGAACTGATCCCAGCCGATCAGCACTGCTGCTCCACGGCCACCTGGATGTCGTTCCCGCCGTAGCGTCTGACTGGTCCGTACCGCCATTCGCGGCCGAGGTCATCGACGAGATGGTCTGGGGACGTGGCGCTGTGGATATGAAGGACATGGACTCGATGATTCTCGCGGTCATCAGATCCTGGGCCATCGAAGGCTACCGCCCACCGCGTGATGTGGTCGTCTTGTTCACCCCCGACGAGGAAGCAGGTGGCAGGCACGGTGCTCACTGGCTGATCAACAATCGACCCGACCTCTTCTCGGGCGTCACCGAGGCCGTGGGTGAAGTAGGTGGCTTCTCGCTGACTGTTCGCGAAGATCTGCGCCTGTATCTGATTCAAACGGCGGAAAAGGGCATCGCCTGGATGCGGTTGACATCCCACGGGCGTGCCGGGCACGGTTCGATGCTCAACGATGCGAATGCGGTAACAACCCTCGCTCAAGCGATGGGCCGGATCGGCGCGTACCGATCCGACGTGAGTCTCGGCCCTACCGCTCAGCGACTCTTGAGCGAGCTTTGCGAAGCGTATGGAATTGAACTCGAGGGGAACGACATCGATCAGGTGATGTCGAAATTGGGTCCGATCGCACGGTTCATCGGATCAGGGATGCGCAACACGCTCAACCCGTCGATGCTCGACGCCGGATACAAGGTCAATGTGATTCCCGAACATGCCACCGGTCACGTCGACGGCCGATTCGTCCCGGGTGGGCGTGATGACCTCATCGCCACGGCGCGCAGGCTGGCTGGAGCCGATGTCGAAATCGAAGTTCTCACCGATGACGTCGCCTTGGATGTGCCCTTCGAAGGACCGACTATCGAATCGATGCGGGCCGCGCTGCTGTCTGAGGATCCCCATGCCCACGCGATCCCGTACCTCATGTCCGGAGGCACTGACGCGAAGGCGTTCTCGCGGTTGGGGATCACCGGGTACGGATTCGCACCACTCCGGTTGCCTCCAGATTTGGACTTCGCGTCGCTATTCCACGGGATCGACGAACGGGTCCCTGTTTCGGCACTGCGGTTCGGAGTAACTGTTTTGGATCGCTTCCTTCGCACCTGCTGACGGGTTCATCGGACATCCGCCTGTCTCTATCGTCGCCTGCTAGCTCCCGACGCTAGGCGTAGCGTCGATGCGGATGATGCGTCTTCGGAGCCGGATCATGCGTCGACCATCGGGAAAGATGCGATGGCGATCGAGTTCCCATCGCCCGTATTCGGCGAACTCGGTCAAGACGATTCGAGCGGCATCACGAGAAGCCGAGCGCGGCAGGTTCACCTGGCGATACTCGTATCCAGACTTGCTGGATCTCCTCGTTTGCACGTGTTGAGCCCATCACGGCACATTCGGATTCGCAAGGCCTCAGCACAGGCGCGCCGCCTTCGCGATTCCATCGCCCCGGTAGTGGGGGCCTCGACATCAGGTTGTTGCGGTGATAGCGGGACGTGCACACCATCATGGCCAGGGGCTACGCTGACAAGAGCCGATTGGTCGACGATGAGGGGTGAGCGGTCGTGAAGTTGGGAATCAACCTGGGGTACTGGGGGGCCGGCAACGATGCTGAGAACCTGGCGCTCGCCCGCGAGGCAGACCGCGCGGGTTATTCGGTGGCATGGGCGGCTGAAGCCTACGGTTCGGATGCGGCCACGGTGCTGTCCTGGATCGCCGCCCAGACCGAACACATCGATGTCGGCTCCGCTGTTTTCCAGATACCCGGTCGCACGCCGGCCAATACCGCGATGACCTCGGCGACGTTGGACACCCTGTCCCAGGGGCGGTTCCGGCTGGGTCTGGGCGTGTCTGGTCCGCAGGTGTCGGAGGGCTGGCACGGCGTGCGTTTCGACAAGCCGTTGAAGCGCACCCGGGAATACGTCGACATCGTGCGCAAGGCCCTCGCTCGGGAGCGATTGACCTACGAGGGTGAATTCTTCACACTCCCGCTTCCCGACGGACCCGGTAAAGCCCTGACGCTCACTGTCCATCCAGTGCGCGATCATCTCCCGATCTATCTGGCAGCGGTGGGCCCTAAGAACCTGGAGTTGGCTGGCGAGATCGCCGACGGATGGTTGGCGATCTTCTTCGCGCCGGAATCCTCCGCGGATTTGCTCAGCAACATCAGTGCAGGACGCGCAAAGGTCGGTAAGGATCTCAGCGGCTTCGACATCGTGCCTACCGTCCCGGTGGTTATCGGCGATGATCTGGAAGCATGCGCAGGCGCGATTCGCGCGTACTCCGCGCTGTACATCGGGGGAATGGGATCGAGGGAGAAGAACTTCTACAACGCACTGGCATCGCGCATGGGATACGAACAGGAGGCAGCACAGATCCAGGATCTCTACCTGTCCAGGGATTACGCCGGTGCAGCGGCAGCGGTGCCGATGGAGTTCATCGACAGGACGGCCCTCATCGGTCCGCCCGAGCGCATTCGCGACCGCCTCGCGGCTTTCGCGGAAGCGGGAGTGACCACGCTGACCGTGGCTGTCTACTCCGGTGGTATCGAAGAGAGACTGGCCACGATTCGTCAGATGCCGGAGTTGCTGGCCGAGGCCGGCCTGGCTTCGTGAAAGCCAGCGCCTGTCGTGGGGGCGCGTCGCGGTGATGAGTTGGTTCGAGGCCATCGTCTTGGGCCTACTCCAGGGGCTGACGGAATTCCTGCCGATCTCCTCGAGCGCCCATCTACTTGCGGTCGCTCAGATCTTCGGCTGGTCTGACCCGGGTGCCGCTTTTACCGCGATCACCCAGATCGGTACCGAGATTGCGGTCTTGATCTACTTCCGAAAGGACCTGGCGCGGATACTCATCACCTGGAGTCGCTCACTGGTCCACCCCGAGTACCGCAACCTCATCGATGCTCGAATGGGTTGGTACGTGATCATCGGAACGATCCCGATCGTCGTCTTGGGCCTCGCGTTCACCAACCAGATCGAGACGATCGCCCGAAACCTCTGGCTCACCGCCGCCATGCTCGTTTTCTTCGGTCTGCTTCTCGGCGCCGCTGATCGATGGGGCACACGGTCTCGGACCGTCGATCAATTGAGATTGCGCGATGCGGTGGCCCTCGGCAGCGCTCAGGCCCTCGCGCTGATTCCGGGGGTGTCTCGATCCGGAGCGACGATCACGATGGGACTCACCGTCGGATTAACCCGGGAGGCAGCAACCCGGTACGCCTTCCTCCTGGCGATCCCGGCGGTCTTGGGGTCGGGTCTGTATCAGGCGACGCGAATCTCGGCCGAGCCCTCGGTGGCCTGGGGGCCGATCCTGATCGCAACGGTGATCTCGTTCAGCGTGGGTTACGCGGTGATCGCATGGCTGATCCGTTATGTCGCGACGAACTCCTACTTCCCCTTCGTCGTCTACCGACTCGGGTTGGCTTCGGTCATCGTCGTGCTTCTCCTGGCGGGCGTGCTTCAGCCGCTGTGAACGGTGTCAGCACAGCACACCCAGCCCCATCCTGGCGTCAGATCCAGTCTGATCTCTTGAAGGCTCGATAGAGGATCAGGCAGATCCCTGCCATCACCGCCAGGACGAGTGGATACCCGAAGCTCCAGTGCAACTCGGGCATCACATCGAAGTTCATCCCGTAGATCCCGGCGATGGCTGTCGGTACTGCGATGATGGCCGCCCAGGCTGCGATCTTGCGCATGTCCTGGTTCTGTCGCAGATCCTGCCGGGCCGTGCTGGCCATGAGCATCGTCATCAACACCGTGTCATAAGCGTCGACCATGTCATTGGCTCGCAGCAGGTGGTCTCCGATATCGCGCAAATAGGGCCGCAGTATCGCTGGGACGCCCTCCTGGGTGCCCTGGGTCAGCCGCAGGGCGATCGGCATGAGCGGGCGGACTGCACGGCGCATCTCGATGTTCTCCCGATTGAGGAGGTAGATCCGTGATGCCATTTCGGCTGGAACCTCAGCGAAGAGATCCTCCTCGATCTGCTCGATCTCCGATTCGACGGATTCCCCCACCTCGATATACCCGTCCACCGCGAGGTCTGCGATCGCCCAGGCGACGCTGATGGGACCCGCCGCCCGCAGATCGGAGTTCTCGTGCAAGCGTCCGCGGATCGCTGCGGTGTCGAAACTGCCCCCGATGAGACGCGTGACGGCATAGCCGGGACCGATGAAAACTGCCACCTGACCGGTTTCGACATCGCGGGTCTCGCTGATCCACACCAGCGTCTTGAGAATGAAGAAGACCTCACCCGGCCGGGCTTCGATCTTCGCCCGCTGCTGCGGCGACAACGCGTCCTCGAGCAGCAGATCATCCAAGCCGATGATGTCGGCGACCTGGTCCACCTCGGCGTCCGTGGCGTCATCCAAGGAGATCCAGGCGAAGGCCCGACGGCGCGGATCACCATCTTCGGTTGCGAGGCGTGCGATCTCGACGGATTCGCCCAGGATCCGGAGGGCATCCGCGGACCCTGACGGATCCGAGGATTCGAACGGAGCTTCGGTCAACGCTGTCGAGGATGTCGCAGAAGTGGGGGTGGCGATAAGTCGGATCACGGCCCCTATTGTGCCGAGTACACAAGGCGTCGGCATTCGAAGTCAGCAACCGACAGCCTAGGCTGGGACTGTGACGGTGGTCTTCCTCGTTCGACACGGACGTTCTAGCGCGAACACGTCAGGTGTCCTGGCCGGTTGGACACCTGGAGTTCACCTGGATGACAAGGGTCGCGAACAAGCAGAGCACGCAGGCAAGGTCCTGTCGGGAGTCCGACTCACTCAGATCATCTCCAGCCCGCTGGAACGCACCATGGAAACCGCTGAACGCATCATGGATGCCCAGCGGGGGATATCGGATATCGCCGTGGATGCTCGGCTCGGGGAGTGCCACTACGGCACATGGTCAGGCAAGAAACTCGCCCAACTCAGCAAGCGCCCGCTGTGGCAGACGATCCAAACGCACCCCAGCGCCGTTACATTTCCCGGTCCAGACGGTGAGTCGCTCATCGAAATGCAATCGCGTGCGGTGTCTGCGATCCGCGAATGGAACACCGTCTTGGGCAAAAAGGCCAGATACGCGATCGTCAGCCACGGCGATGTCATCAAATCGATCCTGGCTGACGCACTCGGCATGCATCTGGACATGTTCCAACGCATCGTGGTCGACCCAGGTTCCATCTCGGTGATTCATTACCCCGAGGGCGCGCCGATAGTGGAGAGAGTGAACGACTCGGGCAACTTCGACATCATTTCCGGAGGCGGCCAACGCAAGCCGGTTGTGGGCGGGGGTTCCGGGGCGACGAAGGGTCGGTGACCTCGGGCTAGAATCAGCCGGGTGTCCCGTGTCATCCGAACTTTCACCTCGCCTTTGCGTGTTGTTATCGGCACGGTCGGTCTGCCTGGGGAACGGACGTTCTACCTTCAAGCCGATGACGCACAATCGCGGGTGTGGATACGAGTCGAGAAGCAGCAGGTCGCCACGCTCGCCGAGCAGATGCAACGTATTGCCGGAACTTTGACCGAAGGCGCATTAGGTGTTCAGGCACAGATCCCTCGAGATGACGGGCCCTTGGACACACCGATCGAAGAGGAGTTCGTGGCAGCCGCCATCGGGCTCGGTTGGAACGAGGACGATCAGCGCGTCATCATCGAATTGCACGCCTTGGGTGATGCCGAACCGGCCGATTTCGCTGATGATGACGATGCTGCCGCGGATACGGTACGGATCTGGCTCACCCTCCCCGAAACAGAGGCTTTCGCAGAACGGGCGCTTGCTGTCGTTGCAGCTGGTCGCCCAACCTGTCCACTGTGCCAACTGCCCCTTGAGCCAGCGGGACACATCTGCCCACGAGCCAATGGCTATCGTCGCCACACACCGTAGGGAACGATGACGCAACCCACGGCCGATGAGGACCCCGCCGTTCTCGCGGATCTACTGACCCACGGCACCCTCGCCATCGAAGGGCAACTGAGCGGAGCGTCGAACGCGACACTGCTGTGCTCGATACACCGCGAGGAGTCGAGAACCGCGGTCCGCTGTGTGTACAAGCCCCGACGTGGTGAGCGCCCTCTATGGGACTTTCCGAACGGAACGCTCGGGCGACGCGAAGTTGCGACACACCTTCTGTCAGAGGTGATGGGCTGGAATTCGACTCCGATGACGGTCTGGCGAGACGACGGACCCCTCGGACCAGGGATGTGTCAGGCCTGGATCGATGACGATGTCACGCAGCCAGCCGTCGACGTGGTGATTCCGTCGGCGGTACCGGAGGGCTGGAAAGTCGTCTTGGAGGCGCAGAGCTACGACGGCACCGATGTCGTGCTCGTCCACGAGGATTCGGTGGAGCTCAAACAGATGGCCGTCTTGGACGTCATCACGAACAACGCCGACCGCAAAGGTGGGCATGTACTCCGTAGCCCGAGAGGATCAGTGCAGGGCATCGATCACGGACTAACCTTCCATGTCGAGCCGAAACTGCGCACCGTCCTATGGGGTTGGGCTGCTGATGTCTTGGATGCGGGCATCCAGCGCGATCTGGCAATTCTGGAGGCTGCATTCGAGGCCGATTCCCCTGACCTTGATGCCCTGCGAGTGCTCCTCTCGCCAATTGAGTACTCCGCATTCGAGCATCGCACGCGCGAACTCATCGCAATGGGGTGTTTCCCGGAACCGCTGGACGGCTACCCGTCACTTCCCTGGCCCCCGTTGTGAACCCTGCGTGCGGTTGACAATCAGACGCTGAGTGCACCCTACGACCCAATGCCGCATTTTGCGGGGACGAGTCCGCGGAGGTACGGGCGTCACCCATCGGTAGGCTGCTGCGGTGCAGTCCTGGCAGATGCCCGATATTCCCGACGTTGCGGGATCCGCGCCGTCATTGCGTTTATTTGACACTGCTACGGCAATGGTTCGACCAACCGCACCCGGCGATACCGCCCGCATGTACGTCTGTGGCATCACGCCCTACGACGCAACGCACCTTGGGCACGCCTTCACCTACCTCGTTTTCGATGTTATCCAACGCGTGTGGCGCGATGCTGGGCATCATGTCCACTACGTGCAGAACGTGACCGACATCGATGACCCGCTTCTCGAACGGGCGGTAGCACTCGGTGAGGACTGGCAGGAAGTTGCACGACGCGAAACGGAGCTGTTCCGCTCAGATATGTCGGCCCTCAGAGTGATTCCTCCTGATGACTACATCGGGGCGGTCGAATCGATTCCCTCTATCGTCGAGATCATTCAGGACCTGCAGCGAACGGGTGCGGTGTACGCGGTGGGGGAGGATTGGTACTTCGATATCGAGCAATCGGCGAGATTCGGACAGGTCAGCGGATGCGATACCGCCGAGATGCTGTCGCTGTTCGCCGAGCGCGGCGGCGATCCAGACCGAGAGGGGAAACGCCATCCCCTCGATCCGCTCATGTGGATGGCACAGCGTCCTGACGAGCCCGCATGGGACACCACCCTGGGGCACGGTCGCCCGGGATGGCATATCGAGTGCGTGGCTATCGCACTCGGCACCCTGGGTATGGGTTTCGACCTTCAAGGCGGCGGTCGAGATCTGGTCTTCCCCCATCATGAAATGGGTGCGGCCCATGCCGAATGTCTGACCCATTCCTGGCCGTATGCGCGGCACTACGTACATGCTGGGATGGTGGGATACGACGGCCACAAGATGAGCAAATCACGAGGAAATCTCGTTTTTGTCTCCGCACTGCTTCGATCAGGGGTCGATCCCGATGTGTTGCGGGTCGCGCTACTCGATAATCGCTACCGACACGATTGGGAATGGCACGACGCACGCCTCGACCTGGCCCACCATCGCCTCTCCGACTGGCGCGTTGCGGCAACTTGCCAGGCGACGTCAGGCGCTGAGGAGGCGATCGAGACCATGCGTCAGTTCCTCGCCGACGATCTCGATGTACCGCGGGCGTTCAGCGTGCTGGATTCGTGGGCTCACCAACGGGGACGAGCCGATGGCGAGGGAAAGCGTGATGGCGCGATTATGACGGCGTTCTGCGAATCGGTCCTCGGAATCGACCTGCGTACCCATAGCGACGAGCCCCAAGCATCGCGTCGGTAACACTCAGCGCTAGGACTCAGGCGCGTCGCCGCGTCGGCGCAGATACCTTTCGAACTCCCGCGCGATCGCCTCACCGCTAGCTTCAGGCAGGTCAACAGCATCGCGAGCCTGCTCCAGCTGCCGGACGTAATCGGCGACCTCCTCATCCTCCTCAGCCATTTCATCCACACCGACCTCCCACGCCCGCGCTTCCTCGGGCAGTTCACCGAGGGGTACTGGCACATCGAGAAGATCCTCGACTCGACGCACCAGCGCGAGTGTCGCCTTCGGTGAGGGGGATTGGGCAACGTAGTGCGGCACGGCTGCCCACAGCGATACAGAGGGGATGCCGCGCCGATGACAGGCATCGTGCAGGACGCCGATGATGCCGGTCGGGCCCTCGTAATGAGAAGGTTCGACCCCTAGGGCTGCTGCGACTCGAGCGTCAGACGCGGTCCCCGTGACGGGTACGGGACGGGTATGCGGGCTGTCGGAGAGCAGCGCCCCGAGCGTCACCACCAAGGTCACGTCGAGCTCGCTGGCGAGCCGGATGATCTCGTCGACGAATTGCCGCCAGCGCATATTCGGTTCGATTCCATGCACCAAGATCACGTCGCGTGTCGCTAGGGGGAGGCGGGCTACGTGCAGCCGAGTAGTGGGCCAGGACAGTTCCTTCACACCTGTCTCGTCCATCCGGATGAACGGGCGATTGACCTGGTAGTCGTAGTAGTCCTCGGAATCCAACTCAGCCAGTGGCGTGGCTCCCCAAACCTCACGTAGATGGGCGATGGTCTCGGATGCTGCTTCACCGGCATCGTTCCAACCCTCGAAGGCACACACGAGCACCGGGTCAACGAGTTCAGGAAGCGTTTCGAATTCGATCATCATCCGCCTCCCCTCGAAAAGCCACGATCTCGGTAGCCACCCCAATGTGAGCCCCACCGGATACTGCCACCGCCAGACCCGGCCTGGGCTCTCATCGCACGACCCCAGGACACAGCGAGTGGCCGCCGGTGCAGCCTACGCGCCTGCGGGCATTACGATTGCAGCACCATGTCCACGCTAGACGTTCCCGACAGCCGCCTGAGCAGAACCCCGGCACCGGGTGCATCGACGCTTGCCGACGCTCTGGCATCCCGGGTCGTAATCGCTGATGGCGCCATGGGGACCATGCTGCAGGACCACGACCTCGACCTTTCCGACTTCGAAGGTCACGAGGGGTGCAATGAAATCCTGAACGTCACCCGACCCGATGTTGTCGAAAGTATCCACGATGCTTACTTCAGCGTGGGCGTGGATTGTGTGGAAACCAACACCTTCGGCGCCAATCTCGCCAACCTCGGCGAGTACGGCATCAGTGAGCGGATCCGGGAACTCGCGGAGGCCGGGGCACGCATCGCTCGGCGTTCGGCCGACCGGTGGAGCACCCCCGAGCGCCCCCGCTGGGTTCTGGGTTCTATCGGTCCGGGAACGAAACTGCCCACGTTGGGACATGTCTCCTACGCCACGTTGACAGAGGCCTACGCCGAACAGACGGTTGGACTGCTCGCCGGGGGTGTGGATGCTCTACTCATCGAGACAGCCCAGGATCTACTCCAGGCCAAGGCGGCTATCAACGGTGCGCGCACAGCGCTGTCCGGAACGAATCGCAGAGTGTTGCTGATCGTTCAGATCACCGTGGAGACCACGGGAGCGATGCTGCTTGGGACGGAGACATCCGCTGCGTTGGCAGCCCTGGAACCCCTCGGCATCGACATGATCGGGCTCAATTGCGCCACCGGTCCGGCCGAAATGAACGAACACCTGCGAACGCTTTCCCGATCGACTCGGATCGGACTTTCCTGCATGCCCAATGCCGGCCTACCGATTCTGACTTCGGATGGTGCGCACTACCCGCTGACCCCAGAGGAGCTCGCAGATGCGCACGCTGGATTCGTTAGCGACTACGGCTTGAGTCTGGTCGGTGGGTGCTGTGGTACGACTCCCGAACACCTGGAAGCTGTCGTCCAGCGCCTGGCAGGCACGGCGATACCCGATAGGTCGAGCGGTATCGAGCCCGCAGTGTCCTCGCTGTATCAGGCTGTTGCGCTTCGCCAGGAAGCCACATATCTGTCCATCGGCGAGAGAACCAATGCCAATGGGAGCAAAGCGTTCCGCGATGCTCTGTTGAATGGTGACATCGAATCCTGCATGACAATCGGTAAAGACCAGGTGCGTGATGGAGCACACACTCTGGATCTGTGCGTCGATTACGTCGGGCGCGATGGTGTGGCTGATATGTCCTCGCTCGCCTTCGAATTCGCAACCGCCTCCACGCTCCCGCTCGTGCTGGATTCGACTGAGCCCGAAGTCATCCGTGCCGGTCTGGAACGCCTCGGAGGACGGTCGATCGTCAACTCCGTCAACTACGAGGATGGCGATGGACCGAATTCGCGGATTCGGCGCATGATGCCACTCATCGTGGAACACGGTGCAGCCGTTATCGCGTTGACCATCGACGAGCAGGGACAGGCGCGCACCGCGGACTGGAAGGTTGCGGTTGCCGATCGCCTCATCCGGCAACTGTGCGATGAGTGGGGGCTGATCCCCGCCGACATCCTGGTCGATCCGCTCACCTTTCCGATCGCCACGGGCCAAGAGGAGACCAGGCGCGATGGCATCGAGACGCTCGACGCCATCGAACGCATATCTTCCATGCACCCGAGCGTTGGTACGGTCCTGGGACTGTCCAACATCTCATTCGGCCTGAATCCCGCCGCCCGCCAGGTTTTGAACTCT
This sequence comes from Candidatus Nanopelagicales bacterium, assembly GCA_018399515.1. Lineage (GTDB taxonomy): Bacteria > Actinomycetota > Actinomycetes > S36-B12 > S36-B12 > M55B157. The sequence goes on along the minus strand of JAGYOB010000215.1, from coordinate 8,576 downwards.
GTGTTCTTGCACGAGGCGATGGAGCGAGGATTAACGGCTGCCATCGTGCACGCATCGAAGATCCTGCCCATGAGCAAAATCGACTCCGAACAGCGACAGGCGGCTATCGATCTCATCTACGATCGCCGCGAATACGACGACTCGGGCGCGTGCATTCGTGATCCGCTGTCAGATTTCCTCGCGATGTTCGAAGGAGTCGATTCACGATCGAGTGCGCAATCACGGCTGGAGGAGCTCCAAGCGCTGCCTCTCAACGAGCGTCTGCAACGTCGTGTCATCGACGCTGAACGCAACGGTCTTGTCGAGGACCTCAATGCGGCACTTGACGAGGCTCCCGCCCTGATAATCGTCAACGACACCCTCTTGCCAGCGATGAAGACGGTGGGCGACTTGTTCGCATCGGGTCAGATGCAGCTGCCCTTTGTTCTCGCAAGTGCAGAAGTCATGAAAACCGCGGTGGCTCACCTCGAACCGCACATGGAGAAGACAGACGAGGATGGCAAAGGCACCATCCTTCTCGCCACTGTCAAAGGCGACGTGCACGACATCGGCAAGAACCTTGTCGACATTATCCTGACGAATAACGGGTATTCCGTCGTCAACATCGGCATCAAACAACCCATCAGTGCGATCATCGACAGTGCCCTGGAGCACGATGTGGATGCGATCGGGTTGTCCGGACTCCTCGTGAAGAGCACCGTCATCATGAAGGAGAACCTTGCGGAACTGAACGAGCGCGAACTCGCTGAACGATTCCCGGTCATCCTGGGAGGAGCGGCGCTGACGCGCGCCTATGTCGAGCAGGATCTCGCGGAGGTCTACGAGGGCGATGTGCGTTATGCCCGAGACGCCTTCGAAGGTCTGAGCCTGATGGACGCCATCATGGCGGTCAAGCGTGGCGATCCTGGAGCGGCGCTCCCGCAAAGACGTGAACGTCGCGTTCCACAACGCGCGTCAGCCGGAAGGCGAGACACGCCTTCCCCCAGCCAGGACGACACGCGCAGCGACACGTCCGTTGACAACCCCATACCGAAGCCGCCCTTCTGGGGATCCCGGGTAGTTAAGGGAATCTCCTTGGCGGACTATCAGCCCTACCTCGATCATCGAGCTCTTTTCCTCGGGCAGTGGGGACTCAAGCCAACCCGGGATGGAGATGGTTACGACGCCATCGTCGAGCGTGAAGGATTGCCGCGCCTGCGGCATTGGCTCGACCGGATCCACACCGACGATTTGATCAGCCCAGCCGTCGCCTACGGATACTTTCCGGCCGTCGCTGAGGGCAATGATCTGGTGATCCTCAACGAGGATCTCGATACAGAGCGCGCACGCTTCACCTTCCCTCGCCAAAGTCGCGGAAAGCGTCTGTGCCTATCGGATTTCTTCCGTCCCCGCGATTCCGAGCAGATCGATGTGGTCGCTTTTCACCTCGTCACCATGGGGTCCACGGTCGATGAGGCCACCAGTGCCCTCTTTGCCGCGGACGCCTACCGCGACTACTTGGAGTTACATGGCTTGACAGTTCAACTCACGGAGGCACTGGCTGAGATGTGGCACGCCCGTATCCGTGAGGAACTCGGCTTCGATGACGAAGACGATCTAGACATGCGGCAGTTGATCAGTAAGCAGGGCTACCGCGGCTCTCGGTACAGCTTCGGGTATCCCGCATGTCCGGATCTGTCCCAGCAGAAACTACTGATGGAGTTGCTTGACGGCGAACGCCTTGGGGTCAGTCTGTCCGAGGAATTTCAATTGCAACCCGAGCAGTCGACGACAGCCATCATCGTGCACCACCCGCAAGCTAAGTACTTCAACGCCACATGACCCTGCGTGCACTCCTGTGGGATCTCGATGGGACCCTGCTCGACACCGAAGGCCTCTGGCTGGCAGCCGAAACAGACGTCATGGCCCGGCATGGATACCGATGGACCGACGTCGATCAACGCTATTGCCTGGGTGGACCCATCGAGCGAGTCGCGCAATACATGTCCCAACGTGTTGCACACGCTGTGTCGCCGGAGGTAGTGGCAGAACAACTCCTGGTTTCCATGGAGCGGCATTTACGGTCGCACGATCCTGCGTGGCGACCGGGATCGTTGGAACTGATCAGGGCAGCCCGTACCGCGGATATCCAACTGGCACTCGTAACGGCATCACACCGACGGTTGCTCGATGCTTTGGACAGCACTTTGGAGGGTGCACTGACCGAGTTCGTGGGCGGAGCACCCCCCGTGTTTCCCGTCACCGTGGCCGGTGACGAAGTTCGGGACACCAAACCCAACCCGGCCCCGTATCTGAAAGCAGCACAGCTCCTCGGGGTGGGCATCGAGGAATGCGTGGTGATCGAGGACTCACCTACGGGCGTACGATCAGGTATCGCCAGCGGCGCCTTGGTCATCGCGGTCCCGCACATCATCCCCATCGAGCCTGCCCCACGATGTCGGATCGTGCCCTCGCTGGCTGACCTAGATCTGACGACGGTCCGTTCGTGGCACTCGCAATCGTGGCACTCGCACTCGTGGTCCTCGCCATCGTGATCTACGCCCGCGATAGCCTCGCCCCAATGCGTCGTCACACGTGGAATCGGTGCACAACGGGCGGTGTTGCTCTGACAACCGGTGACCCACGCAGCACGACCCGAGTGCCAGGTGAGGGCCGAGCATGACCGATAGCCGGATACCGGGTGAGTTGTGTCCCGGAGACATCGTGCAATTAACAGACCCGAAGGGGCATCCACACACGATCACGCTGGAGCCGGGCCGAACCTTCCACACCCATCGAGGTGGACTCGCCCACGATGACATCCTGGCCGCAGGGGAGGGGTCTGTTGTGACATCCACATCAGGTACCTCGTATGTCGTCTTGAGGTCCCGGCTCGAGGACTTCACCCTCGGGATGCCCCGCGGTGCGACGATCATCTACCCCAAGGACTCGGCTCGGATCGTGGGCGCGTGCGGCCTCGAAGATGGATCGCGGGTCCTGGAGGCTGGTGCGGGATCCGGAGCACTCACGTGCGCTCTGCTGACCGCGGTCGGGCCGTCCGGCAGTGTGGTGTCGTTCGAGAAGCGAGAGGACTTCGCTGCGGTTGCGTCGTCCAACGTCGCCCGCTGGTTCGGTGAGGTTCCGCCCCGTTGGGAGATACGTGTAGGGGATCTCGCCGATGCCTTCGCGCCCCATGACCAGGCACTCGGTGAGCAGACGATCGAATCAGGCGTTTTCGACGCGGTGGTCCTCGACATGCTGGCTCCGTGGGACTGCCTGGACGCTGCGCGCCAGGCGTTGCGCCCCGGCGGCATCCTCGTCGCATACGTCGCGACCACCACGCAGTTGTCCCGGGTGGCTGAATCGCTGCGCCTGGCCGGATGCTGGACCGAACCACGTGCCGAGGAGAGCATGGTGCGCACGTGGCATCTGGAGGGGCTTGCCGTGCGCCCGGACCACCGGATGATCGGGCACACGGGATTCCTTCTCATCACCCGTCGCCTCGCTGATGGAACCGCGCTGCCTCCTCGCCGGACCAGGCCCGCCAAGGGTGCCTACGGCGAGGATTACACCCCTCCCGGCGTCACCGATTAGTTAGCCGCCAACGACATGCCGGTCGTGCGCCGCCGGTCTCGGTCGTGAGCAGCGCAGAACCGGGGTAGGGTCGAAAGACGCGATCGACGAGGTGAGGTGAGCACGGCATGCCAGGCACGGATCCCATGGATTCCACGGATTCCACAGATTCCACAGATTCCACGGCTATCAACGAGCAACTGCGCACGCTCCAGGCCCAATTGCGATCCGTCTCCGACCACAACACGAGGCTGATGGATACCTTGCGTGAGGCTCGCGAGCAGATCGTGACGTTGAAAGCCGAGATCGATCGACTTGCCGAGCCGCCCGGTGGCTATGGGGTTTTCTTGGAGAAACTCGCCGACGGCGTAGCCGATATCGCAGTCGCCGGTCGCAAGATGCGCGTGGCAATCAGTCCCGAGGTCGATCTCGAGGCTCTCCGCCCGGGCCAGGAGGTCATGCTCAACGAAGCGATGAACGTCGTCGGAGCCCGAGAGTTCGAACGTCACGGCGAGATCGTGATGTTCAAGGAGATTCTGGGTGAGGGGGATCGCGCACTCGTTGTCGGGCGCGCTGACGAGGAGCGTGTGGTTGCCCTCGCGGAGCCACTGCGCGACCGCACCCTGCGGGCCGGCGACTCCCTGCTCATGGAGCCACGCTCAGGCTATGTCTTCGAAGTTATTCCGAAGTCCGAGGTCGAGGAGCTCGTCCTCGAGGAAGTGCCTGATATCGACTACGAGGACATCGGTGGGCTGTCGGCGCAGATCGGCCTGATCCGCGATGCGGTCGAGTTGCCCTACCTGCACCCCGACCTGTTCCGCGAACATCAATTGGCCGCACCCAAGGGAATCCTGCTCTACGGTCCGCCCGGATGCGGCAAGACTCTGATCGCGAAAGCCGTAGCAAGTTCGTTGGCTAGAAAGGTCGCGGAGCGAACCGGCCGCGAGGAAGGCCGTTCGTACTTCCTCAACATCAAGGGTCCAGAACTGCTCAATAAGTATGTGGGGGAGACCGAACGGCACATCCGCCTGGTGTTTCAACGGGCCAGGGAAAAAGCATCAGAAGGATCGCCGGTCATCGTCTTCTTCGACGAAATGGATTCGCTGTTCAGAACCCGCGGTTCGGGCGTTTCCAGCGACGTTGAAAACACCATCGTGCCGCAGTTATTGAGCGAGATCGACGGGGTGGAGAGTCTGGAAAACGTCATCGTCATCGGAGCCTCCAACCGCGAGGACATGATCGATCCGGCAATTCTGCGGCCCGGGCGCCTCGACGTGAAGATCAAGATTGAACGCCCGGACATCGAATCGGCGCGCGACATCATGGCTAAGTACCTCACACCTGATCTTCCACTCCACCCTGACGATCTCATCGAACACGGAGGATCAGCCGAAGCCGCCTGCGCCGCGATGGTGCAGCGAACTGTCGAGCGAATGTACAGCGATGATGAGGAGAATCAGTTCCTCGAAGTCACCTACGCAAACGGTGAGAAAGAGATTCTGTATTTCAAAGACTTCAATTCCGGGGCCATGATCGAGAATGTGGTTGCTAGGGCGAAGAAAGCCGCGATCAAGGATTTCCTTGACAACGGCGTGAAGGGAATTCGGGTTCATCATCTACTCAACGCATGCGTCGATGAGTTCCGGGAGAACGAGGACCTTCCCAATACGACGAACCCGGATGACTGGGCGCGCATCTCGGGCAAGAAGGGCGAACGCATCGTGTTCATCCGCACGCTGATCACTGGCAAGCAGGGCACATCGGCAGGGCGGTCCATAGACACGGTGGCTAACACCGGTCAATACCTGTGATGCACCGATCATGAGCGTCCGACGCATCATGGGCATCGAGACCGAATACGGAGTCTCGGTCCCGGGCCAGCCGCATGTCAATGCCATGATGACGTCCACCGCTGTCGTAACGGCGTATGACGGTGTGGCGGTTGGAGATCGCGGGGGAATCAATCGCTGGGACTTTCAGGAGGAGCACCCCTTGCGGGATGCCCGCGGGTACGACATGAGCCGCGCTGAGGCCGATCCCAGCCAGTTGACCGACGAGGAATTCGCCCTGGCGAACCTGATTCTCACCAACGGGGCCCGGCTGTATGTCGATCACGCTCATCCGGAGTACTCCAGCCCGGAGGTGACAACACCATGGGATGCCGTCCTGTGGGACCGGGCCGGCCAACAGATCATGGCGCAGGCTGCCCAAGCGGCAACAGCCGCTGGGCCATTCCCCATCCGGCTATACAAGAACAACACAGACAACAAGGGTGCGTCGTACGGTTGCCACGAGAACTACCTGATGCGTCGAGTCACACCGTTCGCCGACATTGTTCGCGACCTGACGCCATTTTTCGTTACCCGTCAGATATTCACCGGAGCCGGTCGCGTAGGTCGTGGTCAGGAAGGCCGTGAGCCGGGTTTCCAAATTTCTCAGCGCGCTGACTTCTTCGAGGTCGAAGTAGGTCTTGAGACCACTCTCAAGCGGCCGATCATCAACACGCGAGACGAACCCCATGCCGATCCCGAACGCTTTCGACGCCTGCACGTGATCGTCGGAGACGCGAATATGTCTGAATACGCCACCTGGCTGAAAATCGGGACCACCTCCCTTGTGCTTTCGATGATTGAGGACGCAGCTATCGGCGGTGAATTCGTCCTGCACGATCCTGTTCGAGAAATCCACCGGGTATCGCATGATCCGGCGCTCGAGCATTGTCTGCTGCTCGCGGACGGGCGACAGATGACGGCTGTGCAGATTCAGCGTCTGTATTGGGAGGCTGCTCGCGCCTATGTCGACCAACGGGTCGACACGGCGTCGGATCCCGAGACCACAGAAATCCTGGATGCCTGGCATGAGGTGCTCGATTCACTCGAGAACGATCGCTCGGTACTGGCTGACCGACTCGATTGGGTGGCGAAGCTGCGGCTGATCGACGGATATCGCTCACGTGATGGGCTCGATTGGACCGATGCCCGTTTAGCGCTCGTCGATCTGCAGTACTCCGATATCGATTCGTCTCGAGGACTGGCCCTGAGGCTGGAGGCAGCAGGCCGACTGCGCCGTCTGACCGAAGACGACCAGGTTCGACACGCCATGGCAGCGCCACCCGAGGACACCCGGGCATACTTCCGCGGAGAGTGCCTGCGACGGTATTCAGATTCCGTTGCGGCAGCCTCCTGGGACTCGGTGATCTTCGACGTTCCAGGCCACGAGGCCCTCCAACGCGTGCCCACTCTCGAGCCGGCTCGAGGTACCCGGGCGCACGTCGGCTCCATCCTGGACGCTGCTCCGACGGCAGAGGCCCTCCTGGAACTGCTGCGCAGCCAGTAGGCCCGAGGACGGGCAGCCGGCTCCCAGACGGGTTAGGGTGAAGGTGTGAGCACCCAAGATCGCGGACAGCCCCGGCGCACCGATAGGGACGCCGACACCGAGCATGAGAACGACGATCTTGATTCGATCGGCGCGACGACCGCCAAGGAATCCGCGGAACTCGATGCCGATGTTGACGCGATCCTCGACGAGATCGATGAGGTGCTCGAGGTGAACGCGGAGGATTTCGTGAAGTCCTTCGTACAGAAGGGCGGACAGTGACCGCTGATTTGCCCGGTGGTCTATCGGCTGCATTCAGTGGTCGCGCCACATCGTCTTTCACTGATTTCTTGAGGGCGGTCGGCCATGACCCGGTCGAAACGATCATGGCAGCAAAGGACTCACAAGGACTGTCGTCATCGGTACCCCATGGAACGACGATCGTTGCGTTGACCTGTAGCGATGGAATCGTCATGGCGGGGGACCGTCGGGCCACCATGGGCAATGTCATCGCGCAGAAGGACATCGAAAAGGTCTTCGAAGCCGATGAGCATTCGGTGATCGGAATCGCTGGAGCGGCCGGAATCGCGGTGGAGATGGTCCGATTGTTCTGCGTAGAGTTGGAGCATTACGAAAAAATCGAAGGCGTCTCGTTGACCCTCGACGGCAAAGCCAACCGGTTGTCCACGCTGCTTCGCAACAATCTGGGTCTCGCGATGCAGGGACTCGCTGTCGTTCCCCTCTTCGGCGGATACGACCTCGACTCGGGCAAGGGTCGCATCTTCTCCTATGACGTGACCGGGGGCCGCTATGAGGAACGCGACCACTACGCCGTCGGGTCCGGGTCGACCTTCGCACGGGGTTCGTTGAAGAAGTTGTTCCGACCGGGGATGGCGGCAGCGCAAGCCGTCATGACCGCCGTCGAGGCGCTCTACGACGCTGCCGATGACGATTCGGCAACCGGCGGTCCGGATATGGCGCGCCGGATCTATCCGGTCGTGGCTACCGTCGACCGCGACGGGGTCACGATCTGGGACGATTCAGCGATCGAACCGGTGGTGGATCGAGTTGTGCGCACGCGTATGGCAGCCCCCGATGGCCCCGTGGCTGAATTGCCGGGAACGGATGACGCGTCATGACAGTCCCGTTCTACGTATCGCCCGAACAGATCATCAAGGACAAAGCGGATTACGCGCGCAAGGGGATAGCCCGGGGCCGTTCGGTCATCGTGATGCAATACGACGACGGAATAGCCTTCATCGCCGAGAATCCATCGCGCGCCCTGCACAAGATTTCCGAGATTTACGATCGGATTGCTTTTGCCGCGGTCGGCAAATACAACGAGTTCGAGAACCTGCGCGTCGCAGGGGTTCGACTCGCCGATCTCAGGGGCTACTCCTACGCCCGTCGCGATGTCACGGGTCGAAGTCTGGCCAACGCCTACGCCCAGACGCTGGGCACCATCTTCACCGAGACTCCCAAGCCCTACGAGGTCGAGATCGTCGTGGCTGAGGTCGGAGCATCGGCTAGGGACGATGAGTTGTATCGGCTGACTTTCGACGGTTCAGTCGCCGACGAGCACGGATTCGTTGCGATGGGCGGTCAGGCTGAGGGGATACACGCGCTCCTTGCGCGTGATTGGCACCAGGACATGCCCTTGGCCGACGCCATCAATGTCGCCGTATCGGCGCTATCGACCGCTGAGCAGA
>JAGYOB010000214.1 GCA_018399515.1 Candidatus Nanopelagicales bacterium | reverse complement strand
CCTTCTTCGCGGGCGCTGCTTTCTTGGCCGGTGCGGCCTTCTTGGCCGGTGCTGCCTTCTTCGCGGGTGCTGCCTTCTTCGCGGGCGTGGTCTTCTTAACTGCCGCGTTCTTCTTGGTCGAGGCGCCTGTGCCCGAATTCGAACGTGGTCGGGAATTCGCCGATGACTTTCTCGCTGCGGCAGACGGTGACAATGCCCATGCCCTTCGTTCGGTGCCTGTAGGTCAGGGGATGCGGCGGAGCCGTTCCTGTCCCATGAAGAGGGCCCGAGTCAAGCCCCACATGGGACCCGACCGGGCGATGACCCCTAGTGTGACACGGCCCTGCGCCACAGGTCTGACCGGCCTCCCTGCCGCACCATGGGACACGGCCCGTCACGGCCCACAGCACCCTCGAGCCGCCGAGGCGGATAACGCTGCTCATCGGTGCCTAGCGGCTCAATGCTGCTCGAGCCTCCCCCACCGTTAGGAGGATCTGCTCGATCTGGTTCACCGGTTGCGAGACGGTCAGGGGTCCCAGATCCCCTACCGTGTAGGTGGCCGACCAGGTGGATCGCACGGTGACCTGCCGCGTGCCCTGGTGCCGATACACATGATGAACACCGTCGCCCACGCGCGGACCTCCAGGCTGCGTGGTCGTCGATACGGGGGCAAGGGTGTCGAACTGCCATGCCCAGGCTGGTCGAGCACGCACCGACACCGGCAGACCGAGGATGGACCACGACCACGTCATCGGCCCGGCTGGTTGTCCGCTGTCGAAGATCACCGGCAGATGCGGCAGGATCCCCGCTGGCGGCCGATGGCTGGGTCTCAGCGGGGGAACTGCACGCTCCATCTGCTCTGCAATGAGGTTTTCGACGTCATCCCGGCGCGCTGGGCCCCCGGGACTGAAACATTGCGATCCCAGCACCTGCCAGGATCCTCCGGGTTGCAGCAGCGAGATCTTCAGCCAGAAGTGATCATTCGGGCATAGGCGTGCCTGCCCGCGACAGGCCGTCGGGGACACCGGATCGCACATGAGGGTGGCGATCCATCGACAGCCTGGGCAGTCGGCGGCGCTCTGTCGCCCCGGGCGTGCCATGCCATCGGGCAAAATCAATGATCCCGACCCGACGAAGACGTCACGTTCATCGTCACCGATGACGTCCCTGGCCTGAATCGGGGTGATCGTCACGGTGGCCGCCACAAGTGCCATCGCGGCCGCGACGATCAGCAGCGTCGCTGCCCATCGCCAGCGTCGCTTCCCGGCCGCTGGCTTCGCGAACGCTTCTCCCTCGGTGATCACCCCGTGCATGGGGCACTCTAGACATGTCGTCCCCGGAGGTGTCGCGTCGAATCCGGGCACCTGTGTATAACCAGCCCAAGGGTTTCACCCGTGGACCTGGCACCGGACCCCGCTTAGCCCCTAGTGCACGCTGTTGACCGCGAGGGCCTGACGCACGAAGGTCCCCACCTGGTCGTCTTCTACCAGGAAGCCGTCATGCCCGTAGGGCGAGCGCAGGATCTCCAATCCGCGCGACCCGGTAGCGTGATCGGCGATGCGCTGCTGGAGCCGCAACGGAAAGAGCCGGTCGGAGTCGATCCCCACGACGATCAGCGGTGCACTGATCCGCGCCAGGGCCGACTCCACGCCGCCGCGACCGGCTCCAAGATCGAACAGGCTCATCGCCCGGGTGAGACTGACATAGGTATTGGCATCGAACCGGCGGGCCAATTTATCCGCATGATGGTCCAGATACGACTCAACAGCGAAACGTCCACCCTGGAGCGGATCCTCATCACCCTGGGGCTGACGGCCGAACCTGAGATCGAGTTCGTTCTCCGTCCGGTAGGTCAGGTGCGCGATGCGTCTGGCCAGGCCCATCCCCCGGTGGGGACCACCTCCGTCGGCAGCGTCGTAGTAGTCGCCGCCGAAGAAGTTCGGATCCGCGGTGATGGCTTCCAATTGAACCTGGTGGATACCGATCTCATCGGCGGTCACCGCTGCTGTCGTTCCGAAGACCAAACCGGCTTTGACTCGGTTCGGGTGCTCGACCATCCATTCAAGGACTCGCATCCCACCCAGGGACGGTCCGAGCATCAACGCCCAGGATTCGACACCCAGGGCATCCGTCACGCGACGCTCGACCTCGACCATGTCCGCGACGGTGATGATGGGGAATCGACTTCCCCATCGACGACCATCCGGCGCCAGCGATGCCGGCCCCGTGGTCCCTTGACAGCCACCTAGGACGTTGGCACAGACCACGAACCAGCGGTCAGTGTCGATCGGACGACCCGGCCCGACCAATCCATCCCACCACCCTTCGGTGAGATGACCTGGGCCAGCGGGTCCGGTGACGTGGGAATCCCCGGTCAGTGCATGACACACGTACACCGCATTGCTGCCATCGTCGGCCAGAGTCCCCCAGGTCTGGTACGCAACGCGAACGTTGGGAATCCTCTCCCCCGACTGGGTTGTCAGTGGTCCGACGTCGACGAAGGACCGTTCCCCAGCAGGATCCCCCTCCATCCAGGCGGCGCTGGCTGGAGGGGGACCGCTGTAGTCGATGGGTCCCGCGTACTGGCGGGTCATCGCTGATCGCCTAGGTGCAGTTGCGGATTGGGCACGAAGCTCCTCCGAGATCTGTCAGGACTGTTTTGCGGCCCGGAAACCAGCCTCCAAATCGGCCAGGATGTCATCGATGCCTTCGAGACCGACCGCCAGCCGAACAAGACCCGGTGTGACACCGGCTGCGGCCTGTTCCTCCGGGCTCAACTGTGAGTGAGTCGTCGAGGCCGGATGGATGACCAGGCTGCGCACATCTCCGATGTTGGCCACATGACTGTGCAGTTCCAGTGCCTCTACGAATCGGGTGCCTGCCTCGAGACCGCCATTGATCTCGAACGACAGTACAGCGCCGGAACCGAGCGGCGAGTATTTCGTGGCGAGGGCATGCCACGGGCTGCTGGGCAGGCTTGCGTAATTCACTGACAGCACCTCGTCATGCCCTTCGAGCCATTCGGCGACACGTTGCGCGTTCGCCACATGCCGTTCCATCCGCAGGCTCAGCGTCTCCAACCCCTGAGCCAGCAACCAGGCATTGAACGGCGCAATGGCGGCACCCAGGTCTCGCAGCAACTGAACTCGCGCCTTGAGAATGAACGAGACGTTGGCTCCGAAAGCAGACCCGACACCGAGGTCGCGGGCGTACACGAGCCCGTGGTAACTCGGATCCGGCTGGTTGTAGTTGGGGTACCGCTCCGGATACTGGGCGTAGTCAAACGATCCACCATCGACGATGACGCCGGCTACGGCTGTTCCATGCCC
>JAGYOB010000213.1 GCA_018399515.1 Candidatus Nanopelagicales bacterium | reverse complement strand
CTCGCACCCGGGGACAGGCTTGTCGAGAACGATCTCGCCGACCAGTACCGCGTGAGTCGTGGCACCGTGCGCGAGGCGTTGCGGCTACTGGCGAGTCAGGACCTTGTCGAGACAGTGCGTGGGCGGACCGGTGGCACGTTCGTCGCCCGGATCGAGCCTGAGGCGATCTCCGATTACCTGCGCACATCTGTCGGGGTCCTGCTCACCCACGACAGCATCGTGCTGTCCGATCTCGTCGAAGTCCGACAGGTCATCGAACCCTTCGCTGCTGGCCTAGCCGCAGCCCGTCACGAACCGGGGCCGGTCGACCAGTTGCGGTCCCTGCAGGTTTCGGCGACTTCACCGAAACGCGATGAGATGAACTGGGAGTGGCACCGCGCCGTGCTCCGACTCAGCGGCAACCCCCTTCTCCCCGCGCTCGCACTGCCGGTGTACGAACTGCTGATCACCCGGTTCGATCGACGCACCGGGCGGCGCGGTCACTGGCGACGCATCGAGCGCGAGCATGAGCAGATCACATCCTTGATCGAGGCGGGCGATCCCCGCGGAGCCGAGGAGGCCATGCGCGAGCATCTGCAGGCTGTCCACCTGACCTATCTGGACCTCGCCGCTTCCTCCGGCGAGGTTGCCAACTAAAGTTCGGACAATTATTCTGCGGGGGCACCCGAAGGGAGACCCATGGCACCGCTGGATGGAATCCGGATCATCTCGATCGAGCAGTACGGAGCTGGTCCGTTTGCGACCTTGCACCTCGCCGACCTCGGGGCCGAGGTGATCAAGATCGAAGATCCATCGGTGGGGGGCGATGTCGGCCGCCACGTGCCGCCGTATCAGGCCGATGACACCTCCTTGTTCTTCGAGACGTTCAACCGCAACAAAAAGAGCGTGAAACTCGATATGAACACCCCTGCCGGAAGGGCGGTGTTCGAGGATCTTGTGCGAGTCAGCGACGTTGTCTTCTCGAATCTCCGGGGGGATGTGCCGGCGAAGATCAAGATCACCTACGACGATTTGAAGCACGTCAATCCGGCGATCGTGTGCTGCTCGCTCTCGGGATACGGCATGGAGGGCCCGCGCGCCAAGGACCCCGGCTACGACTACATGCTCCAGGCGCTGGGCGGGTGGATGTCGTTGACCGGTGATCCCGATGGCGCTCCGACAAAGACCGGCCTGTCCCTGGTCGACTTCTCCGGTGGCCTCGTCGCAACGGGCTCCATCCTCGCCGGTGTCATCGCCGCCCGACGAGATGGTGTGGGTATGGATTGCGATCTCAGCCTGTATGACACCGCGATCGGCATGTTGTCCTACGTCGCCACCTGGCATCTGAGCGCCGATTACGAACCGCAGCGCACTCGCAACAGCGCACACCCATCGCTGGTTCCGTTCCAGGCTTTCCAAGCCTCCGACGGCTGGTTCGTCGTGGGCTGCGCGAAGGAGAAGTTCTGGGTCCGCCTCACCGAAGCGATCGGGCGACCCGACCTGGCCGTCGACCCACGGTTCGACACCTTCTCGCATCGATTCGAGAACTCGGTCGAGCTCCTGGCCATCCTCGATGAGATCTTCGCTAACCGCACCGTTGTCGAGTGGGTGGACCTGCTGCGTGCTGCGACCGTGCCCTGCGGTGCGGTCCAGTCAGTCGCCGAAGCGTTGACCGATGATCACACCATCGCCCGTGAACTCATCGTCGAGACCTCGACCCCCGCCTTGGGCGACGTGCGCTCGGTGGCATCGGCTCTGCGGGTTGGGCGGCGCGAGGAACCACATCAGCGGGCGCCGCACTTCGATGAACACCGCGGCGAGATCCTCCGCGGAGTACTCGGTTACGACGATACGAAGATCGACCAACTAGCCGAGGAATCCGCCTTCGGCTCGACCGACGCACCATCCATCTGACAACGACGGGAGCGACAAGCCATGGACTTCGAACTCAACGAGGAACAGCGCGACTTCCAGCGCACGATGCGGGAATTCGTCGACAAGGAGATCAAGCCCGTCGCGAGTGAGATGGAGCGCAGCGGGGAATACCCGACTGAGATCGTCGACAAGCTCAAGGACATGGGTCTGTTCGGCATGACCATCCCCGAGGAATACGGCGGCCTCGACCTCGACGCGGTGTCTTTCGCCATCGTGTTCGAGGAGATCGCCCGCGGCTGGATGGGGATCGCTGGCACGTTGGGCAGCCACTCGCTGTCGTGCTGGATGATCGCGCAGTTCGGCACCGATGATCAGAAGGCCAAGTACCTCCCCGCGCTCGCAACCGGGGAACGGCGCACCGGTGTCGGGCTCACCGAGCCAGATGCCGGGTCCGACCTGCAGGGCATTCGGACCACCGCGATCCGCGACGGCGATCACTACATCGTCAACGGGCGCAAGACCTGGATCACCAACGCTCGGCATGCTGATCCGCTCCCGGTGATGGTCAAGACCGACCCGAGCGCCGACCCCCGCCACAAGGGCATGAGCGTCCTGCTGATCGAGGCCGATACCCCCGGGTACGAGGTCTTGAGAGACATCGGCAAGCTCGGCTACAAGGGTCCCGAATCATGCGAGGTCGTCATCGACAACGCCCGGGTGCCGGTGGAGAACCTGCTCGGCGGTGTCGAAGGCCGTGGCATGCAGCAGGCGCTACCCGCGCTGGAGTCAGGCCGCATCAATATCGCCGCCCGCGCTGTCGGAATCGCGCAGGCAGCCTATGACGCAGCACTCGATTACAGCCGTGACCGCAAGGCATTCGGGCAGCCGATCTCGGACTTCCAGGCCATCCAGTTGAAACTGGCCGATATCGCTACGAACCTTCAGGCCGCTCGCCTGCTGACCTACTGGGCGGCTTCTGAGCAGGCTGCGGGCAAGCGCGCCGACATGCAATCAGGTATGGCGAAGTACTTCGCCTCCGAGGTGGCGATCAATGCGTCGTTGGAAGCCATGCGCATTCACGGTGGCTACGGATATTCCACGGAATATGTGGTGGAGCGGTTGTACCGCGATGCGCCGCTCATGGCGATCGGCGAGGGCACCAACGACATCCTGCGGATGATCATCGCGAAGTCGCTGATCTCCGGGCGTGACTCGATCGGATGATCCCACGCAGTTGGCTGTACGTCCCGGCCGATGATGCGAGCCGTCTTGCCAAGGCCGCGGGTCGGGGTGCCGATGCACTGATCGTCGATTTAGAAGACGGTGTAGCGCCATCGGCGAAGTCTGCCGCCCGCGACAACCTGCGTGCCTTCCTCGCTGATGCGCCATCACCACCAGCGGTGTGGGTGCGCATCACCAGCGAACCGGAGGGTCTCGAGCTCGATCTGGATGCCTGCCTACACGACAACGTGGCCGGGATCGTGCTGGCGAAGGCTGGTGACCCGGCGCAGATCGCCAACGTCGTCGCTCGCCTCGGGCAGCTCTCGGGTGCTCCCCGCGGCGTTATGCCGCTCATCGAGACCGGTCGCGCAGTCTTCAACGTGGCCGATATCGCGGGCGTCCCCGGCGTCACCCAGTTGCAGGTGGGTGAGGCGGATCTGCGCGCTGATCTCGGCATCACCTTCGGGCCCGATGAGAGCGAACTTCTTGTGGTCCGCCAACGCGTCGTCATCGTCAGTTCGGCGCTCGACCTGCTCCCCCCGGTGGCACCGGTGAGTGTGGAGTTTCGCGACCTCGATGCGTTTCGGGCGAGCACGCAGGCCCTGGCGCGCATGGGCTACATCGGCCGGGCATGCATTCATCCCGCGCAGATCGAGATCGCCCATGAGGTCTTCACCCCGACCGACGAGCAGATCTCTGCGGCCCGTGCGCTGGTCTCAGCGGCCGAGGCGGCTGCAGCCGAAGGTCGCGGCGCCTTCACCGATGATTCCGGCCGGATGGTGGACGAAGCAGTGGTCCGACATGCTCGTCGGGTACTCGCCCGCAGCAATCGGCATGCTTGAAAC
>JAGYOB010000212.1 GCA_018399515.1 Candidatus Nanopelagicales bacterium | reverse complement strand
GCTCCGCAGCCTTCGCAGACGTAGCACGAACCGGCGGGGCGCATCTTGGTGCCGCAGGTCATGCACAGCGGCGAGTCGCTCGCCATGCCAGTGATCGCCTCGAGCAGCTCTGCTGAGGAGTGCACCTGCGCAGGTGCCTCCTTGGCGACAGTCGACACCTCGGCGACGACCTCTGCCTGATCGACAGCCTCGGTCACCTCGGGTGCACTGACTGCCTCGCCACCGTACTGCGATGCAACCGTGGCCGCGCGCTCCTCGGCGGTGAAGATCCCCAGTTCGACCCGCTTGTCATAGGGAAGGTAATCCAGCGCCAGACGACGGAAGATGTAGTCCATGATCGACTGGCTCATCCGGATGTCGGGATCATCGGTCATGCCAGCCGGCTCGAACTTCATGTTCACGAACTTGCTGACGAACGCCTCCAGCGGAACGCCGTACTGCAGCGCGATGGATATTGCGATGGAGAAGGCGTCCATGACACCGGCCAGGGTGGAACCCTGCTTGCCGAGCTTGAGGAACACCTCACCGAGGCCATCGTCGGGGTAGGAACCCGCGGTGAGGTAACCCTCGGCTCCGGCGACGGAGAACGACGTGGTGATCGATGGACGCGACTTCGGCAGACGCTTGCGCACCGGGCGCAGTTCGGCCAATGCCTCGGCATCGATGGGCGCATCGGCCTTCTTGGCCTTCGCATCAGACAGCGGCTGACCGACCTTGCAGTTATCGCGGTAGATCGCCAGTGCCTTCAGGCCCATCTTCCAGCCCTGGAAGTAGATCTCCTCGACCTCTTCGACCGTGGCGTCCTCGGGCATGTTGACCGTCTTGGAGATTGCCCCGGACAGGAACGGCTGGACAGCGGCCATCATGCGCACGTGACCCATCGGGGTGATGGCACGCTGGCCCATGGCGGTGTCGAAGATGGCGTAGTGCTCGGTCTTCAAGCCGGGCGCATCGACCACGTGGCCGTTCTCGGCGATGTATTCCACGATCGCCTCGATCGTCTCCTCGGCATAACCGAGCTTCTTCAGCGCACGCGGGATGGTCTGGTTGACGATCTGCATCGAACCGCCACCGACAAGCTTCTTGAACTTCACCAGGGAGAAGTCCGGCTCCACACCGGTGGTGTCGCAGTCCATCATGAAACCGATGGTTCCCGTGGGGGCCAGGACCGAGGCCTGGGCATTGCGCCAGCCGTTCTTCTCACCGATCGACAAGCAGTCAGCCCATTCCTTCACGGCCAGCTTCAACACATCACCGTCGAGGCTGGTGACTCCGCGCACCGAGTCGGCTGCAGCGGCGTGCTTGCGCATCACGCGCTTGTGGCCCTCGGTGTTGCGTGCATATCCCTCATAGGGGCCGACGACACCGGCGAGTTCAGCCGAGCGGCGGTAGGAGGTGCCGGTCATCAATGAGGTGATGGATGCCGCCAACGCACGACCACCCTCGGAGTCATAGGGAAGACCCACCGCCATGAGCAAGGCGCCGAGGTTGGCATACCCGATACCGAGCTGGCGGTAGTCGCGCGTGGTCTGTCCGATCGCTTCGGTCGGGAAGTCGGCGAAGCTGATGGAGATGTCCATCGCGGTGATGACGATCTCCACCGACCGACGGAAGGCCTCGGCGTCGAACGTGCCGTCGTCCTTGAGGAACTTCAGCAGGTTCAGCGAAGCCAGGTTGCATGAGGAGTTGTCCAGGCTCATGTACTCACTGCAGGGGTTGGAGGCGTTGATGCGGCCGGTCTCGGGGTTGGTGTGCCAGTCGTTGATGGTGTCGTCGTACTGGATTCCCGGATCAGCACACGCCCAGGCCGCCTCGCACATCCGGCGGAACAGCGCTTTGGCGTCGACGCTTTCAATGACCTCGCCGGTCTTACGCCCGGTGAGCCCGAACGGCTGGTCCTCTTCAACGGCGCTCATGAACAGGTCGGAGACACGCACCGAGTTATTGGCGTTCTGGTACTGCACGCTGGTGATGTCCGCCCCACCCAGATCCATGTCGTAGCCGGCATCGCGCAGGACGCGGATCTTGTCTTCTTCGCGGACCTTGGTCTCGATGAACTCCTCGATGTCAGGGTGATCGACGTCGAGGACGACCATCTTCGCGGCACGCCGGGTGGCGCCACCGGATTTGATCGTTCCCGCTGAGGCATCGGCGCCGCGCATGAACGACACCGGGCCGGAGGCGGTTCCACCCGAGGACAGCAGCTCCTTCGATGAGCGGATC
>JAGYOB010000211.1 GCA_018399515.1 Candidatus Nanopelagicales bacterium | reverse complement strand
AGATCCTTGTGCCCATAGGAATACACGCGCGCACCGCCGAGCACGCACATCGGGATGATCGGCACACCGGCCTCCATCGCCATGCGCACCGCACCGGATTTGATCGGCTTGATATCCATCGATCGGCTCATGGTCGCCTCGGGGAACACACCGACGAGTTCACCGGCGCGCAGTACCCGCACCGCCTCATCGAAGGCGTGCGATCCGGCATTGCGATCGACGGGGATGTGCTTCATCGCCCGCATCAACGGACCCGAAACCCGGTGCCGGAACACCGACTCCTTGGCCATGAACCGCACCAGCCGCCGGCCGCGGCGATCCGCGGGAATACCTCCGAGTGCGAAGTCCAGATAACTGGTGTGGTTGAGCGCCAGGACCGCTCCACTCCTGGGCGGCAGGTTCTCGAGCCCCGCAATGTCGAAACGTAGGCCGAGGGATCCGAAGATGCCCTTGAAGCCCGTCACGATCGAGCGATACACCGGTTCGGCCACACCCCGACGGTATCGCGCTAAGTTGACCGCCGTGACCCCTACGCCCTCGAAGGGCACCCTGTTGACGACGTTGATCCTTGGTGCCGGCGTTGCCAATATCAACCTGTCGCTGGCCAACGTGGCACTGCCGGATATCGGCCGGGATCTGCAGGCCAGCCAGGTCGGCACGAACCTCGTCGGCATTGGTTTCACCCTGGGCCTGGCCGCCAGCGTGTTGTACCTGGGTGCACTCGGGGATCGTTATGGCCGACGTCGGTTGTTGTTGCTGGGTCTGTCCCTGTCGATCCCCTTCGCAATACTGGCCGCCTGGGCACCGAACGTGGAGATCCTCGCTGTTGCGCGCATACTCGGGGGCATCTCCGCGGGAATGACCTATCCCACAACGCTGACGTTCATCGTCGCGCTGTTCAAGGGAAAGGAACGCACCGCTGCGATCGCGCTGTGGTCGGGTGTAGGTGCGGCGTTCTCTGCCGTGGGTCCACCACTTGTGGGATGGCTACTCACCTTCGCGTGGTGGGGTGCAGGCTTCCTCATCCCAATTCCGTTGGCCGTGATCGCACTTGTACTGGCCTGGCGGCTACCACGTAACAGCGGTGAAGGCAGAGAGAAGCTGGACAATCTCAGCGGCATCGTGTCCGTCGTGATGGTGACCACACTGGTGCTGGCCATCACACTCGCTCCACTGCCCGGTGCGGGCACCGTCGCTCTCACCCTCGGCGTCGCCACGATCGGCTTGGTGACCTGGTTCATGCTGCGCCAACGGCGATTGGACAACCCGCTCTACGACCTGTCAATCGCGAAGCGTCGCATCTTCTGGGTGGCAGCGGTCGCCGGAATCATCGTGTTCGGTTCGCTGATGGGGGCGTTCTTCATCGGCCAGCAGTACCTGCAAGACGTGCTGGGTTACTCCAGCCTTTCCGCCGGATTATCGATCCTGCCCACCTCGGTCGCGCTCGTCGTCTTCGCACCGATCGCGGCGCGTTTGATCAACGCTCTGGGCTCGCGCATCACGCTGCTGATCGGTTTCGCCATCGTCGCCGCCGGATTCCTCACGATGCTGGCGTGGCGCCCCGATTCATCCTGGGCGCTCGTCGGCATCGCCTACGCACTGCTGGGTGCGGGAGTTTCCATCGCTGCTGCTCCGGCATCGAGGTCGATCATGTCTGCGGTACCCCAGGCGAAACTCGGTATGGGTTCAGCGACCAATGACCTGCAGCGCGATCTCGGCGGTGCGATCATGCAGTCGGTCATGGGATCGCTGCTTGTCGTGCGCTATGCCGGTTCGCTACGGGAATCGCTATCTGGCGTGCCCGAGGAGCAGCGGCAGCAGGTGACCGAGCAAACCGTGACCTTGATGACATCGTCCTTCGCCGGCGCCGA
>JAGYOB010000210.1 GCA_018399515.1 Candidatus Nanopelagicales bacterium | reverse complement strand
GGGGCGACCCGAATGACTCAGGTCGCCCCGCCAGCATCACCTCGCCGGAATCGGGGGGGATGATTCCGGCGAGGACCTTGCCCAACGTCGATTTTCCGGCGCCGTTCTCGCCGACCAAGGCGTGGACATGCCCCGCCTGGATCGACACAGACACATCAGCAAGAGCAACCGTTGCTCCAAAGCTCTTGCTGATTCCGCGGAATTCAACGGCGTTGGTGTCTGCCATCTGCGTGGATGATCAGCCAGCCCACTGCGGGGAGAAGTCAGCCACGTTGTCCGCGGTCACCAGACCGCCGTTGGGGAACTCCGCCAGCGGATTGATCCCGCCGGTGGCGGTCCCGTCACGCAGTGCGGCAATCATCGCCTCCATGGCCAGTGTGCCCTCAGTGAATGGAGCTCCGAAGACATCGCCGAACCAGGCACCGGACTCCACGGCCGCGATCGCAACCTCGGAACCGCCGAAGCCGATGAGCTTGATGTCAGACAGTCCAGCATCGCTCAGTGCCAGCTGCACACCGACGATCGCTTGATCGGGACCGGTGACGACATCGATGTCCTGGGTGCGCTGCAGAACATCCTGCATGGCAGCCAGTGCAACGTCCGGGCCGAGGTACTGGCCTTCGGCTTCGGCGACGATCGTGATGTCGGGGTTGCTCGCGATGACCTCATCAAACCCCTGCTTCACAGCGGTGTCGATCGGGGTTCCCTTGATGCCGTAGAAGTACACGACGTTGCAGGGGGACACACCTTCGCAGGCACTCAGCGAGAGTTCACCGAGAAGCTTGCCTGATTCCAGCGGGGGCACCATGACGCTGGCACTCGCACCGGGGAACTGCGGCTCAGCGGTGTCCAATGCCTCACCGATGACCTGGTTCAACACCACGACCGGCAGGCCTGCTGCGATAGCAGCCTCGAGATCGGGAATGAGCGCAGCGCCGTCGATGCCGGAGATGATGATGCCGTCGTAATCGCCCGAGGCGATGACGTCTTGGATCTGCTTGGCCTGCTCACCCGGGGTGAACTGACCGTCGAATTCCACAAGTTGCACGCCGTTTGCTGCGCCGACCTCGGTCATCGCAGCCTTCGAGGCCTGCAGCCAGGTGTTCGCAGAACTGGCCGACAGGTAGGCGATGGTCGCATCGAGCGGTTCGCCGCCTTCTGATGTGGTGCTTGTCGGGCTGGGGCTGCTGGCCGTCGTCGTATTGGACGAGTCGCCACCGCCGCCGCAAGCGGCAACGGTGAGTGCCAGGACAGCCCCGGCAGCGGCCAGCATCGCTGACCGGGGGGTGCGGGAGCGGGGCATTCAACCTCCTAGAACATGCTCGAACGGGGGTTTCGAGCGGCATATCGAGTGGTCGATCGGTTAACCGACGTCGGGAGAGTACGTCACCTGGAGTCCACCCAGAAGGGGCGATACGCACAGGGATCGGGCATGAAATGTGCGGTCCGCCTAACTTCGTGTGCACGGCGCCCTGTGTGTGGCGGATCGCACACCGTGGCCACCTGTCCTAGGCGATCTGCCTCTCCCGGTTGACGCTCGGACTCGCCAGACTCCTTCACCAGCCAGACTCCTCCACCGGCCAGCCCCGCATCTGGCGCCCGCATCCTGGCGCCCGCATCCTGGAAGGACTCGACCATGTCACGACGCATCCTGTGGATCAACCCCGTGGGTACCGCCGCCTACGACGAACCGATCGGTGCAGCCCTGCGTGAGGAGGCCATGGCCGATACCCGCATCGATGTCGCGTCCTTGACTGATGTGGGCCCCAATAACCTCGAATACAACGTGTACGAGATGGTCGTCGCCGGTCACACGATGGGTGCGGTGCGATGGGCCGAGCAGCACGGCTACGACGCAGCGGTGATCGGCTGCTTCTACGACCCGTTCTTACGCGCTGCCCGCGAGGTGTCGGGATCGATGGCGGTGACGGCCCCAGCGGAGGCTTGTTTGCACATCGCATCCACTCTGGGTGAACGCGCCTCGATCCTGGTCGGGCGCTCGAAGTGGATTCCCGAGATGCACGAGAACGTCGTGAAGTACGGATTCGAAGATCGTCACACCGGCTTTCGCGTTCTGCGCATGACCGTCAATGAGTTTCAGGCTGATCCGGCGTGCACCGAGGATCGCATCCTCACCGAGGCTCGCAAGGCCGTCGAAGAAGACGGTGCCGATGTGATCGTGCTGGGCTGCACCATCGAATTCGGGTTCTACAAGACGGTGCAGAAGGAGATCGGTGTTCCGGTGATCGACGCGATCGTCGCACCGTTGCGGTACGCAGAGTTCCTCGCTGATATCAATTCCCGTCACGGGTGGGGAACGAGCCGCGCTCTGGGTTACGAACGTCCCGATGAGGCGGAACTGAACGCTTTCGTTCCGGTGATCGACCCCGTCGTCAGTCGAGACCCTCGCGGCTGATGCTCACTGATTCCATTCGCTATCACCACGTTTGAGCTTCACGACCCGACAGGCCAATTGCACGGCAAGTCGTTCATCAGGGTCGTCGAGATTGACGGTCAGTAGCGACCGCAGGCGTTCGACTCGGTTGAGGATCGTATTGCGGTGCACACCCATCCGCGTGGCCGCCAGTGTCGCGCTGGATTCCTCATCCAGATACACCTCGAGCGTCTGCAGTAACGAACCATCGATGTCGTGTGTCAGCAGGGGGTCGAGCAGAGTGTGGGCGAATTCGGCGAATGATTCCGAGGCGTACCAACCCAGCAGGATCCGACGGACACCCATCTCGTCGATGTGCTGAACGCCGAGTTCGCCGCCGGCAGCCTGCGCGATGGTCGCGGCCTCTTTAGCCTCGGTCAAACTGGTGCGCAATCCGTCGAGGCCCAGATAGGGACGACCGACACCCGCGTGCAAACGGATTCCCGGTGTGAGCGCCAGGAATGCGGAGATGGCTTCGGTGATGAGTGTCGCGATCTCGCCGTAGGCGGCAGCAGGGGGCTCCTTGCGCCGGACCACCCACGATGTCCAGCCATCGGGACGCTCGACGATGGGCCCTTCGAGCCCACGATCGGTGAGGGATCGCGACAGTTGATCGGTGAGGGTGAGGATCCGCAGGGGGTCGACCGCGCCGGAGGCCTGCAGGTGGATCGCGGTGCACCAACCATCGACGTTCCAACCCAGCACAGCGAGGTGTTCCAACAAGACCGCTTCGAATCGTTCCTG
>JAGYOB010000209.1 GCA_018399515.1 Candidatus Nanopelagicales bacterium | reverse complement strand
CTCGCCAGGCTCGCCGATAGTCAGGTCGATGAGGCCAGCATGCTGCCGGGCTGGACGCGCGGTCATGTGCTCGCCCATCTCGACGGGAACGCTCAGGGAATCGGGCGATTGGTGCGCTGGGCGTTCGATGGTGTCGAGCGACCGATGTACATCTCGCGTGAGGTTCGCGATGCCGACGTCGAAATGCATGCGAGTCGGGATGCGCGCTCGCATGAAGCGGCAGTCACCCAGTCAGCTCGCACCTTGCAGCAGGATCTTCGACGGCTGACCAGCGACCAGCGGGCTTCACAGGTCACACTCGGCAACGGCCTGCAGGTCCGCGCATCGTCCCTGGCCCGCCATCGGTTGCAGGAGGTCTGCGTGCATCATGCCGATCTCGGGCTCAGCGACTACACCTGGCGCGACTGGCCCGAGGCGATGGCCGCACACATGGCGCGGCTGGTCGCGCGGGACTTCGCCGAGCGGGGCGAGTTCCCCGTCGCTGCCATCGCCTGGGATGCCACTGACGGATCGGCGGGTGATGAGATCTCGATCGTCCCCCGTGACACCGAAGGTGGCGAAGCGGTGGTGCAGGGATCGGCGTCGGCGATCCTCGCCTGGCTGCTCGGCCGCAGCATGGGGGAGGGCCTCGCCATCACGGGGGCTTCGCAGATTCCCGCAGCCCCCGCATGGAGGTAGCCGCCCGTCCGGGGATGCGCACCGGGGTGCTCTTCGTTCTCGCTTCGGCCACGTTCGCGGCCAACTACCTGTGGGTCAAACTCGCCATCGAGATGTTCACCCCGGTGCAGGTCGCCTGGGGGCGTTCGTTCCTCGCCGCCATCACCTTGCTTTTCGTGTTGGTCGTCACCGGCGATCGTCTGCCTCGCGATCGGCAGGTGTGGAAGCACCTGTTCATCGCCGCACTGCTTTTCAACACGATCTCGTTCACCTGCATGGCGATCGCCATGACGCGCATCTCGACCGTTCAAGCCAGCGTGGTCAATTCGACCGCTCCCCTGGTGACCCTCGCGCTCGTCGCGGCGTTCGTACCGATAGAACGCATCACGCTGCCCAGATTCCTCGGTGTGCTGCTCGGCCTCGTCGGGGTCGTGATCTTGGTGCAGCCGTGGGCTGGCTGGGGGGTGACCGACCTGTGGGGGATCCTCGCGATCTTCGGCGCCACCGCCTCCTATGCGGCCGGCATCGTCTATGCCCGGCTGAAACTCGGCAATGCCTCGGGTTCGGCTGTCGCTATCGCGGCGGGTCAGTTGAGCCTGGCCTCGGTGCAGTTGACGTTCGTGCTGCCGCTCGGTTTCGCGGTCCCCGTCGCGTTCGAGGTGTCGGCGTTGATCGGGTTGCTCGTCCTCGGTGTCTTCGGTACGGGGATCGGATACATCCTGCAGCATTCGCTGATCCGGGCCGGCGGTGCTTCGGTCGCCGGTGATGCGACGTATCTCATCCTGCTGTTCGCCGTTCTCATCGGCATCACCGTCCTCGGCGAACCCCTCCGTGCCACCGACGCTCTTGGGGCAGCGGTGATCCTGGCGGGGCTGGTGATCGCCACGCGCACGGGTCGCGGGTCGCGACTGCGGCCGGCGCCCACGGTCCCGTGACCCGATCCGATCCGGTGCACCCACCTGCACGTTGTTCCCCGTTGCCCTAATCTGGCGGGATGGCCCAGCGTTTCGAGGCGACGCGGCGCAGAATCCCGAAGTGGCAGGACATCCGACCCCTCATCGGTTTTCGCCGCCCGACGGGTGATTCAGCACTGACCCGATGTGCCAGCGTCGCCGATATTCGTGCCCTCGCGCGGCGGCGGGTGCCGCGTGCGGTGTTCGACTACACCGATGGTGCAGCCGGTGACGAATCCGGTCTCAGCCGGGCCCGCCGAGCATTCGCCGACGTGCGGTTCGATCCCCGGGTGCTGCGCGATGTCAGCGTGGTGGATACCTCGACTGAGATCTTCGGCGTCCGCGCATCGATGCCGCTGATCCTCGGGCCCACGGGTTTCACCCGGATGATGCACTATCAGGGCGAGGCTGCCGTGGCCGCCGTTGCGGCCCGCGAGGAGATCCCCTACGGCCTGTCGACCTTGGGCACCACCTCGATCGAGGATCTCGCTGCAGCGCAGCCGACCCTCGATCGATGGTTTCAGCTTTATGTGATGACCGATCGCGGATACAGCAAGGAGCTCATCGACCGTGCCTGGTCGGCGGGCTATCGCACCGTCATCCTCACCGTCGATACCCCTGTGGCTGGTCGCCGGCACCGTGATGTGCGCAACGGCTTGACGATTCCGCCGCAGTTGACGCTGCGGACGATGGCCGACATGGCCGTGCACCCGCGGTGGTGGGGGAACCTGCTCACCACCGAACCGCTGCGCTTCGCCACATTGAGCAGCACCGAAGGAACGGTGGCCGATCTCATCAGCCGCGTCTTCGATCCGGCGATCACCCTCGATGATCTCGACTGGTTGCGCAGCGCGTGGCCGGGAACGCTCACGGTCAAGGGCATCCAAAGCGCCGAAGACGCAAGGCTCGTCGTCGATCATGGTGCTGACGGGGTGATCGTGTCCACGCACGGTGGTCGTCAATTGGAACGCCCGCCCTTGCCGTTTGAGATCCTGCCCGAGGTGCGTCACGCGCTCGGCGATTCCACGCCGGTGGTCATCGATGGCGGAATCATGAGCGGAGCGGACATCGTGGCGGCCCTGTGTCGAGGTGCGGATGCGGTCGCAATCGGTCGCGCGTATCTCTACGGATTGATGGCCGGCGGTGAGGCGGGAGTGCAGCGTGTCGTCGACCTGCTTCGAGAAGAGATGCAGACGACTATGCAGTTGCTCGGACGTACATCGATCCAGCAACTGCGTCCTGATTGTCTGCGCTGAAGAAGTCGAACGAGACAGGGAGAACTGATGAGGGTCATCGAATTCACCCCTACACCCGAGCAATTCGCCTACACCTTCGGTGGTGTGGCGCCGGTCATGCGCATCGCACCGGGAACTGCGCTGCAACTGTGGTCGCAGGATGCGTTCAACTTCGCATTGCGTTCCACATCGGATCTGTCGTCACAGAAGGTCGACCTTCGGTTCGTGAATCCACAGACGGGGCCGTTCTATGTCGAAGGTGCCGAACCCGGGGACACCCTCGCCATCCACATCGTGGAGTTGACCCCGGCCCGTAACTTCGGTGCATCGGCGGCAATTCCGTTCTTCGGCGGTCTCACCTCGACACCGGTCACGTCGATGTTGCAGGAGGCGCTGCCGGACACCACCTGGATCTATGAGGTCGACTCTGACCGGCAGATGGTCGGATTCCAAGCCCGGCACTCGGACTTCGAACTCGCGCTGCCGATCAACACGATGCTGGGCACCGTCGGCGTCGCCCCGGGTGCCCAGGAGGTGCGCACCTCGCTCGTGCCCGAGCGGTTCGGCGGCAATATGGATTCCCCCGAGGTCCGGGCCGGCACCACGATCTTCCTCGGTGTCAATGTCGACGGCGCGCTGTTCTCCCTGGGGGACGGCCACTACCGGCAGGGTGAGGGCGAATCCTGCGGCACCGCGGTCGAGGGCGCGATGAATTCCCTCGTCATCGTCGATCTCATCAAGGGCCACGCCCCCGCCTGGCCGCGGTTTGAAAACGATGATTTCTGGATGGCGGTGGGATCCGCGCGACCTCTGGAGGATTCCTGGCGGATCGGCAATGTCGAGATGGTGCGCTGGCTGGAGGAGTTGTACGGCCTGCACACCATGGACGCCTATCAACTGCTGTCCCAGGTCGCTCTCAGCCCGATCGCCAACGTCGTGGACGCCAACTACAGCGTCGTGGTCAAGGCACCCAAATCGATCCTGCCGACCGCCACCGCCTATGACGGCATCCACGCTGATCTGCGCGCTCGAGCCGCGACCCTGCTCGGCTAGTCACCCGCATCTCACTGACGTCATCTCACCGAAAGGCACCGCGATGGATCTCAAAGCCCAAGGCCTCAATGCACTCGTCACCGGTGGCACCCGCGGTATCGGCCGCGCTGTCGTCGCCGGTTTCCTCGACGAAGGTGTCAACGTCGCGTTCTGCGCGCGTGACGCCGAAGCGGTGGCGAGCACCGCGCAGGAACTCAGCGGCAAGCCCGCTCGCGTGATGGGCGCGTCCGTCGATGTTGGCGATGCCGCGGCGTTGAGCGACTGGGTCGAAGCATCGGCTGCCGAACTCGGCGGAATCGACATCGTGGTCAGCAATGTCAGTGCGTTGGCGATCCCGGATACGGACGAGAACTGGGAAGCCTCGCTCAACGTCGACCTCATGGGCACCGTGCGACTGGTCAAGGCGGCGATGCCCCACCTGGAGAAGAGCAGGGCCGGGTCCATCGTCACGGTGTCCAGCGTCAGCGGCCGCGAGGTCGACTTCGCCTCTGGGCCCTATGGCACGGTGAAGACCGCGCTCGTCGGCTACACCCAGGGTCTGGCGTTCCAACTCGCTGGCAAGGGCATCCGCGCCAACACCGTCTCACCGGGCAACACCTTCTTCGAAGGCGGCGTGTGGGAGCAGATCAAGGAGGGCAACCGCGAGCTGTACGACATGGCGCTGGGCTTGAATCCGACGGGGCGGATGGGCACGCCGGAGGAGATGGCCGCCGCCGTGGTGTTCCTCGCCTGCCCGATCTCGAGTTTCACGACGGGAACGAACCTCGTCGTCGATGGTGCACTGACTCGCGGGATTCACCTGTGAGCCGCGCTGTTTGCGATTAGCGTGCCCACCATGATCATCCACTCCAGCCCCCTGCCCGACGTCGAGATCCCCGATGTCACCGTGACCGAGATCGTCTTGCGCCAAGCCGCGCAGGTGCCTGATCGGATCGCGCTGCTCGACGGACCGACCGGGCGCAGCCTGACCTACGCGCAGTTGTCATCGGCGATCCATGCATTCGCCGGTGGGCTGGCCGCCCGCGGGCTCGGCCCCGGCGACACGATCGCGCTGATGGCGCCGAACATCCCCGAGTTCGCCATCGTGTTCCATGGGGCGGCCGTTGCCGGTGTCGCGGTCAGCACCATCAACCCGACCTATACCGCCGAAGAGGTGCGCTTCCAGCTGCGCGACAGCCAGGCGGTGCTGCTGGTGACCATCGAGATGTTCGTCGACACCGCCCGCGAGGCCATCGAGGGCACCGATACCGATCAGATCGTGGTCATCGGCGGTTCGGTGCCCGACACGGTCGCTTTCACCGACCTGTTCGGCGAGCCGATCGAGCAGGTTCCGGTGGACCTGGACGAACACATCGTGGTGCTGCCCTATTCCTCCGGTACGACCGGGCTGCCGAAGGGGGTCATGCTCACCCATCGCAACCTGGTCGCCAACATCGTCCAGATCGAGCCGGGTCTGGCCGTCGACGGCGATGAGGTCGCGCTCGCGGTGCTGCCGTTCTTCCATATCTATGGCATGCAGGTGCTGATGAACGGGATGCTCGCCCAGGGCG
>JAGYOB010000208.1 GCA_018399515.1 Candidatus Nanopelagicales bacterium | reverse complement strand
GAATCGAACCGTGGAACGCACATCCAGTCGATGTCACCATCGCGGGAAACGAGGGCGACGGTGTGCGTGTCTCCGATAAGGGCGTAATCCTCGATGGGCCGGCTCACACGCTGCAGGCTATCGGTCTTTTCAGGTGGCGCGGCGAGATCGGGTCCAGGCATCGAGGCCGACTGCGGCGAGGATCACCAGACCTTCGATGATGCGCTGGATCACCGGGTCGATGCCGTTGAGGTTGAAGCCGTTCCCGAGGAATGCGATGAACAAGACCCCGACGATGGTGCGCCAGATTGCACCGAAGCCACCCATGATCGAGGTGCCGCCCACGACAACCGCGGCGATGACCGCGAAAACCAAGCCGAAGTCGTCACTGGCCTGAGCCGTCAGCGTTCGTGCGCTGTTCATCGTTCCCGCAAGTCCCGCGGACATTCCGACAAGAGCGAAAGTGATGATGACGACGCGATCGACGGGAACACCCGCCAGGCGCGCCGCTTCGCGATTGCCGCCGATAGCGAACAGATAGCGGCCGAATCGGGTTCGTTCGAGCATGAGCCACGCGATGATCACGATGACGATGGCGATCCACGTGCTCGTGGTCAAGCCAAGGAACCGAGTCGTGACCAGGGCGCGGACATCTAAATCA
Source organism: Candidatus Nanopelagicales bacterium (assembly GCA_018399515.1). Lineage (GTDB taxonomy): Bacteria > Actinomycetota > Actinomycetes > S36-B12 > S36-B12 > M55B157. The sequence continues at coordinate 1,783 of JAGYOB010000208.1, read as the reverse complement.
CTCAGGCGCAGGATCGTTCCCCCGGTGACGAGGTAACCGATTCCGAAGAAGACCAGAGCGGTCGCGAGGGTCGCGACGAACGAATTGATGCGGCCCTTGGTGACGATACCGCCATTGAGCAGTCCCGCGATCGTTCCAGCCGCGATTCCCACGACGATGAACAACAGCAGCGAACCGGAGGCGTCGAATACCCTGAGCGCCAGGAGCGGGACGAGGGTGTAGATCGCCCCGATGGAGATATCGAAGTTGCCGGATATCAACAGCATCGTGACGAACACCGCGACGATGAGCACGATCGACTGCTGATCGAGGATATTGCGGAAGTTGTTGGTACTCACGAAGTTCGGTGTGGTCACAGCGAGCAGGGTGAACAGCAGGAGCGTCAGCCAGACGATGCCATAGTTGGTGATGTAGTAGGTGACGGAGCGACGCTTGGCTACCAGATCGGTTGCGGCTTCAGTGCTCATGATGCTGCTCCTCGTTGTCCGAAGGCGGCCGCGATGACCGCCTCCTCGCGTGCTGAATCTCCGTCGAACTCCGCTACCAACCTGCCCTGATGCATGACCAGGATCCGGTGGGCAAGTCCCATAACCTCTTCGATCTCCGACGACACGATCAACACGCCCATACCTTGGGCGGCCAGATCGGTGATGAGGTCGTAGATACTGCGCTTGGCGCCGACATCGACTCCGCGCGTGGGCTCATCAGCGAGGAGCAGGGTTGGAGTGCGCACGAGCGAACGCGCGAACAGGACCTTCTGCTGATTGCCACCCGACAGTGTCACCACGTCGACATCGACAGACTCCGCTTTGACCCCGACCGCGTTCATCCGATCCGATGCCAGCGCTCGTTCCACTTTCCGAGAGATCAGGCCCGCTCTCTCGGTGTCCTGCAGATACGGCAGGGTCACGTTGTCTCCGACCGAACGCTGCAGTACTAGCCCGAGATCCTTGCGGGATTCGGGGATAAGCGCCAGTCCCTTGCGCAGGCCGTCGGCAACTCGTCGGGGGCGATACGTCGCGCCGTTGAGGGTCATCGTTCCCGAGGTCGCCGGTTGGGCACCATAGATCGCGGTCACGACCTCGCTGCGACCCGCACCGACGAGACCCGATAGCACGACGATCTCACCGGCTCTGACCGAGAAGCTCACATCGGTGAACGCCCCGTCTCGTGACAGGTTATCCACGCGCAGCACTTCAGCAGCATCCGTAGCGCAGCGGCGGCGGGCGGGGAACATGGCATCCAGCGGCCGTCCGGTCATGCCTTCGATCAGGGACTCGCGCGTTTCCTCCGCCGCCGGACGTGTTCGGATGACTCGTGCATCACGCATAATCGTGACGTCATCAGCGATCTCGAGTACCTCATCGAGGAAGTGCGAAACGAAAACCACAGTGGTGCCTGCCGCACTCAAGGATCGAATGGTGTCGAGCAGTATGCGCGTCTCAGCCAGGGACAGGCGTGCGGTGGGCTCGTCCATGATGATGACTCGGGATTCGCGTGCGAGAGCTCGCAGGATCTCGACTTTCTGCTGCTCACCGATCGGAAGCTCACCGACGGGAACGTGTCCGGGAACCTTGATGCCCGTGCGCTCGACGAGATCATCGTAGGAATTGCGCAGCGCTCGACGGCGCACAAAAGGACCGATGTGAGGTTCCATGCCGAGGAACACATTCTCCAGCACGCTTCGACCGGGGACCAGCGACAGTTCCTGGGCGATCATGCTCACCCCCGCTGCTAACGCCTGGCGGGGCGACCCGAATGACTCAGGTCGCCCCGCCAGCAT
>JAGYOB010000207.1 GCA_018399515.1 Candidatus Nanopelagicales bacterium | reverse complement strand
TCCCGAGAAAGTCATCCCGCTGTTCGTGACGAACCTCATCCGCAGCAGGCGCGTGCCGCTGTATGGCGATGGGCGCAACGTGCGCGACTGGCTGCATGTCGACGATCACTGCCGGGGGATCGACATCGTGGTGCAACGAGGCGATGCCGGTGCGGCATACAACATCGGCGGGGGCGAGGAGCTGTCGAATGTCGAACTCACCCGGGCCATCTGCACTGCGATGGGTGTCGCCTGGGATGACGTCGTCGAGCACGTCCCCGATCGGCTCGGGCACGATCTGCGCTACAGCGTCGATGACTCCCGGTTGCGTGCCCTGGGATACGAACCATCGCGGTCATTTCCCGATGGTTTAAGCGACACCATCGACTGGTATCGCTCGAACGAGGCCTGGTGGGCACCGCTTGTGAATACCGATCGTGAATGAGCCATGGTCCCGCAGTCGTCCTTAACAGACCGGGCGGCCGCTGCCCTTAGCCCTGTCGAGCTTTGAACCGCGGATTCTTCTTGTTGATGACGTATACCCGACCTTTGCGGCGCACGATTTGAGCACCCGGCTTGTTCTTCATCGAACGGATTGATGCTCGCACCTTCATTATCCGGACCTCCCTCCGGGATAGGGCAGCAAAGCCATCTCCCGCGCGTTTTTGATTGCTGTGGCGACCTTTCGTTGCTGGCGAGAGGAAAGCCCTGTGAAACTGCGAGAACGGATCTTTCCCTTTTCGGAGATGAACGGACGAAGCGTGGCCACATCTTTGTAGTCCACGGACCCAAGTCCCCGGACCGGGGCCGCTTTTCGACGAGCTTTCGCCGCATCCCGCTGGCGGGGACTCTTTTTCGTGGATGAGGATTCAGGAGACATCGGGTTCCCCTTCTACGTGGCATCTTCAGGGACGATCACACCGCGTTTGACCGCCGCCACGAGACGACGTGGTACTCGGTAGGTGACTCCGCGGACAGTGACCGACACCAGCAGTGGCCGCTGCGCCTTCCACTGCGATCGTCGATGCCGAGTTCTGCTTCGAGACATTCGCCTCTTCGGTACTGCCATCACACACCCTTTCCTGGCACATCCATTTCCTGATAAATCAATTGCCTTGATGGGCTTTAGGCCGCCCGGTGAATCTCTCCAAGCCACGGTTCCAAACCGTCCTCGGCTTGCATCCACGACGTCGAATCAAGGTTCATCTCAGGTACTGACAACAGCAGATCGCAGAAGACTTTGCCCACATGAACGGGTGGATTACCGACACCGGTGAGGATGAGCCGCGTCAGTGGTGTGTGCGGATGCCACCAGGAATGAGGTCCGAAACTGAGCTGACCCGCGACGCCATCCCAGGAGTTTGCTGCTTCAGGACGTGTCGGCACCCAGAAACAACCACGTGACCGGAAAGGGCCATCCATCAACGCAATGTGATCCAGTAATCGCTCTGGGTGAAAAGGTCGCGGGGATTTCAGATCAATGCGCCAAGCCCCGCGCACAGTGAGGTCTGGCAGGTCGAAATCTGAACGTGGACTCCGCCACGCATAGGCGTGCGAGCTCATGTGGCGACCACTCAGCAACTGACCGGCGTTGACATTTTCCACACCCATGACGATCGAAGAATCTGGACGCGCCAGTGCCTGAACGAAGGCCCGATCACCGTCATTCATGCGATCGCTCGAAATGATCGCGTCGGCATATTCAACCTGTCCGCAGGATGCCTCACCGATACTCCGCGAATCATCTGGTCCTGTGTGAAGCCCGTATTCGTCCAGGGATTGGTGGCTGAGCAGGTATTGCGCCACGTCCGTGCTAGGAAGGGCCGCGATCACCGAGGCAAGGCGCACGTGACGCGCAATCACCGCATCTCGTGCTATCACGGAGCTCACGTGGTCAGCTTCAGCGCTTACGGGCAGGCACGCGATGATGGAATCCCACGCGGGATCCTTCGCATATCGCAAAATCGTGGGCAGGATGTCCTCTCGGATCGCGCAGGCCACACAGGCGTGTTCCAGGTCAACCCGTGTGGTGTCCAGTGATCCGTCAATGGAACTGACTACCCGGGTCAGTGTTTGGCCGACCGGATCAATGGTGTGTCGGATCGACACGACCCGGGGTAGGTCCCAGACGAGGGATGTCATCACCGATTCGATTGCGGTGGGGTCGACTCCAGTGACGATGATGAGAGGCTTCCTCATGAGTCTGCTCCGTAGCGGCGCCGGAAAGCCTCCACGCGCCCTTCGGTATCAATAATTCGGGCCTGTCCCGTCCACAAGGGGTGGCTCGCACTCGATATCTCGATGTCCAAGACCGGCATCTCCACACCGTCAACGACCTGGCGCGCAAGCCCTGGACGATTGACGAGGGTGGACCGCGTCACGAAGACGTGGCCCGTCGCAATATCGCGAAAACCCATGATTCCGTACTCGGGGTGGATTCCCTGACGCACGATGTCCCGCTCCTTCCAGCTGACCGTTCACCTACCTCGTGATACCTTAATGATAATGAGTCTCATTAGCAAATTGTCATTCCCGTTCGGAGGAGAATTCAGATGGCACGCGTATGCCAAGTCACGGGAGCTGCGCCGGGCTTCGGCCACTCCATTTCACACTCGCATCAGCGAACCAAGCGCAGGTTCAATGTGAACATCCAGCGCAAGACCTACTGGGTTCCCAGCCTGCAGCGAAAAGTCACCTTGACCGTCAGCGCGCGAGGAATCAAGGTCATTGATCAGCGAGGCATCGACTCTGTCGTCGCTGACATCATTCGACGCGATGGACGTGTGTGATGTCGAAGAAGAGCAAGGACGTGCGTCCCATCATCAAAATGCGGTCGACAGCGGGAACGGGATACACATATGTCACCCGTAAGAATCGACGCAACTCCCCGGACCGACTCATCCTTCGAAAGTTTGATCCCATTATCCGTGCTCACGTTGAGTTCAAAGAGGACCGATGATGGCGAAGAAGTCCAAGATCGCAGCGAATGAGCGACGTAAGCGCACCGTGGCACAGTATGCGCATCGCCGGGAGATCCTTAAGGAAAAACTTCGACGTGCGCAGAATCAAAGCGAGCGCGACGCGGTGATGAGGGAACTCAGCAAACTCCCGCGGGATGCAAGTCCGGTGAGAGTTCGCCATCGAGACTCAACCGATGGCCGCGCGCGAGGTTATCTCCGGAAGTTCGGAGTTTCTCGAATCACCATGCGGGCCATGGCCCATCGCGGGGAACTGCCAGGGGTCACGAAGTCTTCGTGGTGATGCGATTCAGACCTGGTCGTGCCGGATAGCGGCTATGTCCAGATCGCAACAATAGCCATGAGAGTGAGCCCGATCGCAGCCCACAACCATTTGATACGGCGATCCTGACGCGGAGGCAGGAACTCCTCGCGGATGATGTCCAGGCTCGCGATATACAGGAAAGTTCCAGCGGCAATAGCGTCGAAGAGGGCCTCGAAAACCTGCTCGCCGGTCGAATCCAAGATCGCCGAAATGGCCGTTCCCAGCACAATTCCCAGGGGCGTCATCACCGAGAAGCCGATGACCAGTCCTCGGGCTCGCTTGAAGTCCGTGCCAATGCGATGCAGGCTCACGCCGAGCGCGAATCCGGCAGCGGACTTATGAGCCAAGATCGCAATCACGATGATGATGAAACCTGCGACTGACTGCTGTGCACCCAGCGCCATTCCCGCGATGATCGAGTGGATCGACAAGGTCAGCAGAAGCAGATATGGGTACCTCTTCGTTTCCTCCGCAGCCTGAACCAAGGAGTCCGATTCCGGATCGTTGCCGAGGAGTCCAGAACCCACCGGCATCCTGGCTGTCTTGGGAAGTACCCGCTCGATGCCGAGAATGAGAAGGAAGGCCGCAGCTGCGATCGTGAAGGCCCACGGATAGTCGACATCAGGCCACAGTCCATCGAAACCATCGGCGGCATCACCCAGCAGGTGAATGAGGCCTGCTGCGAGAAGGACTCCGCCGGCGAAGGCGTTGCCCCAACCCAGATACGTCTCGCTGCGTCGAGATGTCGCTACCCGCCACGGCAGTAAACCCCCAATCATTCCGGCGCCGAAGACCAGAAGAATCGAGGACATCTTCAACAGCAACAGTTCCGTCATGCGCACACCGTATCTAATTGATAATGATTGTCAATAGTGTACGGTGGGTGGATCCGCTTTCGCGACAAGGAGGTCCCCATGACCGAGAATCACAACCCGACCGACCACGAGCACCTTCCTGGCGACGGTCATCCCACTCGTGAGCACGATGGCCATGTCGATCACCTGCACGATGGCCAATGGCACCAGGAGGAGAACATTCACCCCGATCATGACGGGGTTCACTATGAAGGCGACGGCCACGAGACCGTCCAGCACGGGGACCACGTCGATCACATCCACGATGGCCACCGGCACTATCAGCACGGGGATCATGTCCACGAACATGGCGAGGCACCTAGTTCGTAACAGTTCAGTTCACAGCGAGTCTCAGCCCGCATGTCATGTGCGTGCCTCAGGGTACGTTCACTGTGGCAGCGGCGAGCCCCGTTTAAGTAGTCGCCGATTGTGAACACATGG
>JAGYOB010000206.1 GCA_018399515.1 Candidatus Nanopelagicales bacterium | reverse complement strand
ATCGATTTCTGGTTCATGGCTGAGAACCGGCGCATCCACAAGACGGTGCACCACTACCTGATGGAAGCCTCCGGCGGCGAACTGTCCGATGCCGATGCTGAAGTCGAGCAGGTGGCCTGGGTCGACCTCGACGATCTGCGATCGCGGCTGGCCTACGCCGACGAGCGACGACTACTGGACCGTCTGCCCGATCTGCTCGCGGACGCCGGTTGAGCCGCGGCCACCCGATGATCACCGCACGGTATCGGCTCCTGGTCTTGATGGTCGCGTTCATCGGTTTCTCGCTCGCGTGGACCGCGGCCCCAACTATCCCTGCAGCGCAATCAAATACGACTCCGGGTCTGGTCACGATAACGTCGCTGGCCCCCATCGCACCGACCTCATCGAGCCGACTGATCATCAGCGGTCGGGTAGCCAATGCCAATACCGAATTCGACCTGACCGAATTGTCGGTGCGGGTGACGATCTCGGCTCCGCTGCCCACGCGTGCCGCCATCGACGAGGTTGCCGACGGTTCGAACGCCTATGACGGATTCGCGATCTCCCAGACGCAGACCAAGGTGGCAGGCCGCTTGCGCCCCGGGGCGCAACGGGACTTCGCGATCCGGGTGCCGATGCGCCAGATCCCGCTCCCCCGAGAAGGGGTGTACGTGCTGGGCGTGGAACTCGTCGGTGTCGATCCCCGGCTGGGTTACACCGTGTTGGGTACCGGCCGCACCCTGCTTCCCTGGGTGCCCGAACCCCCCGAGGAACCCACCGAACTGGCGTGGTTGTGGCCCCTGTCGAGTTGGCCCGGGCAAACCCCCGATGGCGTGTTGCTGGGCGACTCCACGACCCGGGCGATCTCCGGTGGCGGACGGCTCGCCGATCTCGTCCAGGCCGGATCCAGCGCGCGCCGGGACGTCTCGTGGATCGTGGACCCCGCCCTCATGCAGACCGTCGAGGCGATGACCTCCGGGTACCTGGTCGCCGACGGTGACGAGGTGCTGCCGGGCACCGGTGAGCAGGCGGCCACCCGTTGGATCGATCAACTGCGCGATATCGGTGAGCGCACGGACGTGTGGGTCCTGCCCTACGCCGATGTCGACGCTGCTGCCCTCGAACGTGGCGGGCTCGAGCGCGATGTCGTTCGTGCGCTGTCGATCGCCGGCCCGGTCACCAATGAAGCGATCGGCACCAGCGGGGCCGGCACCGTGTACTGGGCGCCGGGTGGACGGATCGACCCGACGACCGCGACGCTGCTGGCGTCCACCGGGGTGAGCGCGGTGGTGTTGCGCGATGACGCTTTACCGGCACTGTCCGATCCAGGCATCACCCCCAGCGGGATCGTGGACCTCGACACCGAGGTCGGTCGGTTGCGAGCGGTCCTCACCGACTCGGGTCTGCGAGCTGCCCTGGCGATGCCGCAGCGAACCGAGGCCGACCGATTGCTGGCTCGCCAGCGTTTCATGGCCGAGACGGCGTTCATCGCACTCGAGGCACCCGACATCCCCCGCACGATCGTGGCCGGTCCGACCGGACCCCGCTGGGGTGGCGACCCACGCATGCTGACCGAACTGCTCACCGCCGTTCGACTCGCTCCCTGGATCGACACGGTGACCCTCGACGACCTCACCCGTGCGCAACCGAGTTCGGTGACCCGGCTGCGCGCGCCCTATGGCGAGATCGAGCGATCCCGCGAACTGCCCGGTGACTACGTCGATCGCATCGTGCGCGCTCAAGACAGCCTCGCACTACTGCGCCAGGTGGTTGACAACGCCATCGACATCACCGAACCGATCGCGGCAGCACTCCTGCGTGCAGGATCCGCGGCCTGGCGCAGCCAGGAGAAGACCGGCTCCCAACTGCTCACGATCATCCAGGACGACCTGAATGACGATGCGGCCAAGGTCAACGTGGTCTCGCGCGGGACGGTGACGTTCAGTGGCGATACCGGACGGATTCCGATCACCGTCGCCAACGACTTCGACCGCCCGGTGACCGTCGGCCTCGTCGTGGAGGGAGCGCCCAACGCACGGCTGCAGGCCGAACCCCTCGATCCGCTGCAGATCGAGGCTGGCCGACGAGCCAGCCTCGAGGTGCCGGTGCGCATCATCGGTGGCGAACCACTGCCGGTGACAGTGCGGTTGATCACCGCAGAGGGTGAGGAATTCGGTGCCGAAACCCAGATGACCCTGCAGACCACCGCGTATTC
>JAGYOB010000205.1 GCA_018399515.1 Candidatus Nanopelagicales bacterium | reverse complement strand
TCCTGTCAGCCCGACAAAGAAATTACCCGGGGTTGTTCCCCCGGGTAATTTTTTTGTCTGGAGTGTGTTGTCAGGATTTGCCGAGGAGCCTCGCTGGGGGCGAGGCGACGGTTCCTGTCAGCCCGACAATGAAATTACCCGGGGTTGTTCACCCGGTGCGCCCGTCGGGGAAGTCGAGGTTTCCGAGGTCGCTATGACGTTCCGCCGGGAATTCGAGAACGGATCGGTCATGGTGAACGTCGCCGAAGGCACCTACCGGCTGAACTTCGGCTAGACCCCTCCGGGCCGGCGTCCGGCCCGCCCAGTGCAGCCGTGAGGCCCGGCATCGGTGTGCTGCAGCGACACGAACACCGTCGTCACGAAAGCGTAACGATAAATGTCGCAAACATGTCGCAATATAGTGTAAAACATCCCGTTATTGTCACAAACTTGATTCGCCTCAGGGGCGAACATGCGACATGCCCGAATAGTGACCAATTACCAAGGGTAATTTCCTTTCCGGAGTATGGACTCTGCACGAAAGCGTTGAGAGGAGAGCCATCTTGATGGCACGCGCAAGTGTGAAAATCGCAGCACTCGTCGGGGCAGGTGCCCTGGCCTTGGCCGCCTGCGGTGGTGATAGCGGTGGAGATACCTCCCCGACTTCCGATGGTGACGCCATCGTTTCGCAGTTCCCACTCGATGGGATCAGCGTCGCGGTCGGGTCCAAGGATTTCGATGAGCAGCTGATCTTGGGCCAGATGCTGGTTCAGGCCTTCGGGGCCGCCGGTGCATCGGTCGATGACAAGGTCAATCTCGGTGGAACGAGTGTGGCCCGGCAAGCCTTGGAATCAGGCGAGATTGATGTCTACATGGAGTACAACGGCACCGGGTGGACTGTGCACCTCGGCCAGGAGAATCCCAGTTTCGATCCGATCGAGTTGACCGACGGCGTTCGGGAGCTCGATCTGGAGGAGAACGGAATCGTGTGGATCGGCCGCTCGCCGTTCAACAACACCTACGGTTTCGCATCGAGCCCGGCAGTCACCGAGGCGAACGGTGGTCCGTTCACCCTGCAGACGATGATGGAATACGTCCGGGATAACCCCGACGCCATCGTGTGCATGGAGTCGGAGTTTCCCAGTCGTCCCGATGGTCTGATCCTCACTGAGGAAGCAACCGGGATCGAGTTGCCGTCCGCCCAGGAGCGCATCCTGGACACCGGCGTGATCTACACCGAGACCGCGAACGACAACTGCACCTTCGGTGAGGTGTTCACCACGGATGGTCGTATTCCCGCACTCAATCTGACCCTCGTGGAAGACCCGGGTGTGAACATCCTCTACAACGTCTCGGCGACGATGCGCGAGGAGAAGTTCAACGAGGCTCCGGATTCGTTCCAGGGCATCGTGGACGCGATCATCGCTCCGCTGGACAACCAGCGGATGGCGGAGTTGAACGCGAAGGTCTCCGCGGAGGGCGAAGAGCCCGCTGCGGTCGCCAACGAGTATCTCGTGTCCGAAGGAATCATCGCAGGCTAGTGACGAAGGTGGGCGTGAACACAGGAGTGTTCACGCCCACCTGCGTCGTTGTCATGACAGTTCCTCGGTGGCCGAACCGGCGGATAGGGACTTCCTGAAGGGGACCCGTGGACGGAATCGTTAGTTGGTGGGAGTACGTCTCGAGCCGTTGGGACTTAGTCGGTTCGACACTTTCTCAAACGATCGTCTATGTGGTCACGGTGACCCTGGCGGCCGGGTTCGTCGCGGTGGTGGCCGGTATCGCTACCCGGCATCATCCGTTCGCGAAGGAACTTTCACTGGCGATCGCATCGGTGTTCCTCACGATCCCATCGCTGGCGTTGTTCACGATCTTCATCCCCCTCGTCGGTTTGGGGTTCGCACCTTCCTTCATCGCCCTGTTCCTCTATGCGATTCTGCCGATTCTGCGCAACACGGTCGCTGGGCTCGACGCGGTGGATCCCAGCGTCTTGGAGTCGGCACGGGGGATGGGCTTAACCCGCTGGCAGGTGTTGACCGGCGTCCAGCTGCCACTTGCCTGGCCCATCATGCTGGCCGGAATCCGCGTCTCCGCACTTCTCACCGTCGGCATCTCCGCGATCGCGACGCTGGTAGCAGGCGGCGGGCTCGGCGACTTCATCAAGAGCGGTCTGGCGCGCCTTCCCCTACCCAATTCACTCGAGGCCATTTGGACGGGTGTGATCTTGTCTTTGGCGCTTGCTTTCACCATCGACGTTCTCTTGCGCATCCTCGGGCGGGTCACGACGCCGGCGGGAGTCCGATGAGGCAGACCAGTGTCCGAGCCACAACCATCCTGACCGACAGGAGCACCCCATGACCGAGCCACTCATCGATTTGCAGGCTGTCACGAAGGTCTATCCCGGCGTCAAGGAGCCGGCGGTCAAGGCGTTGAATCTGGCTGTCGAACCGGGCGAGATCCTCGTTCTCGTCGGCCCTTCCGGGTGCGGTAAGTCCACGACGCTGCGTCTGATCAATCGCATGATCGAACCGACATCGGGCCGCATCATCTACGAGGGGCAGGACGTCACCAAGGGGGACCCCAACGAGTTGCGTCGACGGATGGGTTACGTGATCCAGCAGATTGGGCTGTTCCCGCACCGCACGATCGCGGAGAACATCGCAACCGTGCCTCGAATGTTGAAGTGGCCGAAGAAGAAGATCAAGGAGCGCGTCGACGAACTTCTTGAAGTCGTCTCGATGGACCCCTCGATCTACCGGGACCGCTATCCATCGGAGTTGTCCGGAGGGCAGGCGCAGCGAGTCGGCGTGGCGCGAGCACTGGGTGCAGATCCGGACGTGCTGCTGATGGATGAGCCGTTCGGGGCGATCGATCCCATCACGCGGGACCGCTTGCAAAACGAATTCCTGCGGCTGCAGGCGGACTTGAAGAAGACCATCGTGTTCGTGACCCACGACATCGACGAGGCCGTCAAGATGGGGGATCGAATCGCCATCCTGCGTGATCAATCCGAAATCGCCCAACTCGACCGTCCCGAGGTCATCCTCACCGATCCCGCTGATGAGTTCGTCGAGAACTTCCTGGGCTCAGGGGCGATCCTCAAGACGCTGACGCTACGCCGGGTGCGCGATATCGATCTGGACCCGATGGTGACATTGAAACAGCCGGTGCATCGCAGCCAAGCTCTTTCGGAGATGAACGAGGCCAACACGACGTCGGCGGTGCTTCTGGATGAGCAGGACCGACCGCTTCGATGGCTCGACGAGCGGGCGTTGAACTCTTCATCGTCGGCCCTGGAGCGTTCCGGGCGGCCGATAACGGTGCAGTTGCAGCCGGAGGACACCCTCCAAGATGCTCTCTCGGCGATGCTGCAGACCTCGTCTGGCATGTCCGTTGTTGTCGATGGGCGGGGGCGATATCTCGGGTGCTGCACGATCGAGAGCCTGGCGGGGCTGCTGCTGACCCAGGGGAATGAAACGAGTTCTCCGTGAGCGCGGCGATCGTACCCACCGGATTAAGCACCGAGCGCAAGCGCCGGAGCCTGGCCGCTTGGACATCGGATCAACTCGACTTGATCGTGACGCCGGTCCTGGCGCTAATTCTGCTCGTGCTGTTGATCACAGTGTGGTCCTACTCGACGTTCGATCCCACGACCGAACGTATTCTCGAGCCGTCTCAGCTGGCTCGTCAGCTGTGGCAGCAGCTCTACGTCGCGTTCTTCTCCACCGTCATCGTGGTGGCCGTCGCGATCCCGATTGGCATTCTGGTGACCCGCGAGAACGCGCCGAGGATTAAAGACACGCTCGTGAGTTTCCTGGGGTTGGGCCAGGCGATCCCCGCATACGGGCTCATCGTGTTGTTCTTCGTCTGGTTGGGGCAGGGCGCCTGGACTGTCATCTTCGCGTTGGCCACGTTCGCCCTGCTCCCGGTCCTGCGCAACACGATCGTGGGATTGGAGCAGGTGGATTCGTCGGTGATCGAGGCCGGTAAGGGTATGGGCATGCGTGGGGTTCAGCGCCTCACCAAGATCGAACTACCGCTGGCGGTGCCCGTCATCATGGCCGGAATCCGCACGGCTACCGTCATCAACGTCGGTATGGCCACCCTGGCTTTCCTCATTGGGGGCGGCGGGCTAGGTGAGACGATCAACGCGGGCCTGAAGCTCAATCGCCCCACGGCGATCTTCATCGGCGCCGTCCTCGTGGCCCTCGTTGCGCTCGTTTTCGACTTCGCCGGCGGGCTGGCTCAGCGGTATCTGCGTCCGAAGGGCGTCTGAGCGATACGCTGAAGGTGTGGGAGCGAAATCCAAGAATACGAAGATCAAGAGACTCCCCAAGCCGCTCTACGAAGAGACTCTCTACGCGCTGCAGGCTCAGTTGGTGGAGATGCAGGAGTGGGTGCGCACGACAGGTGCACGTGTCGTGATCGTTTTCGAAGGCCGGGATGCAGCCGGTAAGGGTTCGACGATCAAACGGGTCACCGAATACCTGAATCCGCGTATTGCTCGCATCGTCGCATTGCCGATGCCCACGGAGCGCCAACAGACGCAGTGGTACTTCCAGCGGTATGTGGAGCATCTGCCCGCGGCGGGTGAGATCGTGCTGTTCGACCGCTCCTGGTACAACCGTGCGGGAGTGGAACGCGTGATGGGGTTCTGCACCCCTGAGGAATACCGCCGGTTTCTCCACCAGGCACCGATCTTCGAACGGCTCCTGGTCGAGGATGGGATGTTCCTGCGCAAGTATTGGTTCAGCGTGAGTAACCATGAGCAGGAGCGACGGTTCGCGTCGCGACTGGAGGATCCGATGCGCCGGTGGAAACTCTCACCGATGGATCTCGAATCGATCACCCGCTGGGAGGAATACTCGCGGGCGAAAGACGAGATGATGGTGCACACCGATATTCCCGAATCACCCTGGTTCGATGTCGAAGCAGATGACAAACGCAAAGCCCGGATCAACATGATCCATCATCTGCTCAGTCAGATCCCCTACGTACCTGTCGAACGGCCCGAACTCGTCCTGCCGAAGCGTCCGGACGGAACGGGCTATGAACGGCCGCCGCGGGAATTCAGTCGGTATGTGCCCGATTACGCCGGCGAGCTGTTGGCGAAGTCGTCCTCCAAGCCCTCGTCGTGAAGTGATCGGGCCTTAGCCCACTGGCCGTTGATGAGTGCCCCGATGAGGATGACGTAGCTGGACACGTAGAGCACGAGCATGACGATCACGATGCCGGCCAGTGCTCCATAAACGGCCTGGTACCCAGCGGTGAATCGTAAAGCGATGCCCAGGCCGATGTAGACACCGACGACTCCGATGGCGGCGAAGATCGCGCCAGGCAGAAGCTTGGGACGCGGTTTGGTTGCTCCGACCGCGTAGAGGTAGAGCCCCAGCATGACTCCCAGAATCAGTGCCAAGGCCCCGATGATCAAAATCGGGTACGCGATCCAGGTGATCCACCCCACCTGCGCGCTCACCCATGCTGAAGAGGCGGTGATGGTGACGGTGACGACGGCAAGGATGAAGATCACGGTGAAACTTCCTGCGAACGCTCGCAGTCGTGCGATGAAGTAGTTGCGCCGACGCAGGGCATACGCCAAACGGAGCCCGCGCGACAGGTTGTAGACCCCGGATGACGCCGACCATGCAGACAGAGCGAGGGATATTGCGAGGGAGGCGGACAGACCAGAAGGTTCGCTCCGTGCGGCTGTTTGAACCTGCTCGAGGATCGTGACCCCGAAAGATCCCGGGCTGATGTCATTGAGTTGCTTGATCACCTCATCCAGTTGCTGCGGATCGAGGAACAGGCTCAAGACGACGACCATCGCGATGAGTGCGGGGAATGCGGCGATGATGAACCAGAAGGCAACTCCAGCAGCGGATAAGCCGATCTGCGCGTAGCCCTGGCGATGCAGGACGCGCTGAGTGAGTCGCAGCGGAAATCCCCAGCGGGGAGCTTGTCGGAGACGGGTGAATCTCTGCTGGCCCTGTGCCTTCCAGGCTCGCGTTCGATCCTGGATTCGGGCGGTGCGGCTTTCGCGTACCTGTGTGGAGGTCATGGTCTCGTTGCCCTCGCCAGATGTCGGAACAACGCTCGATGGGCACGCTCGTCAGGATGAAGCAGGTCATCGAGGCGGGAACCGGCAAGCGCGTACCAGGGGTCGACCGAACACAGCGAGGATCGGTCCACCCTCCGCGGCCAGTCGAGGAACGTCGCGCCCCCGGTCCGACCAGCGCTTCGGATCACGCGATCCAGGGTGCGCTGAAGACGGTTCACCGCGCGCACCCGGATGGGATCGAGAAGGGACCGGCATTGCTCCGTGGAACCGAGCAGTCGGGGATACCCGAGCACGATCACATCTGCAGTCGGTGCCGTCAGCCGGATCTGGCGAACCAGTCCGAGCATTCCGCGTCGGACCTCGGGCAGCCGGCGATGTCCCTCGCGTACCTGAGACAGACAGGTCGAGGAACCAGCCAGGAAGCAGGCTCCGGCCAAAGCGGCGAAGCCGATGTCGTTCCCCCCGGCCTGGATGATCACCACATCGGTGTCAGGGGACATGGCTGGCGCACGACGAGAGCTATCGATGATCGTGCCACCCGGGCAGGTGAGGTCCACCAGGTGAGCCGTCACCGATCGTGCCAGGAGCGCCGGGGCAGAGCGTTGCGATCGACGGCATCCGGCGGATGTCGTGTAGTCGCCAGCGCCGATGCCGGCTAAATAGGAATCACCGATCGCTGTCACGGTGGCAGGCCGCGAACTGGCGGACACGTGATCCACCGCGGTGCCGGACACGATGAGAGCGGACGTGAGGAACGCCACCGTCAAGATGCTCCGGGTAAACCGTGTCACCAGGCCACGCTAACCGATCGGCCGTTGCGCTCGCCTGCTGTGGATCACAGTCTGGGGATGGCCGGCTTGTCGATGAGATAGCGCAGCATCAGTGTGGATTTCGCCTCGATGATGTGGGCGAGGCGCAAGGCATGCCCCGACCGTTGCCCTGCCGAAGCAGCGCCATCGAGCAGGCCACCGGTGGAGCGCATCAGCAGAAGCGGCGAGATCGTCAGATCAAGCTCGTCGATGACCGCGGCGGTGAGCAGATCTGTCAGCAGGCGAGGCCCGCCCTCGCACAGGATTCGCGTCAATCCCCGTTCCTCGAGGGAATCGAGCATGACCTGGGTGTCGATGTGGGACGAACCGCAGATGACGATGTCAGCGACCTCCGCGAGGCGTTCTCGCCGATCAGCGGGCGCCTGCTGGGTGGTGAGAATGATCGGGCGCGCCACATCCTTGTCACCCATGGGGGCGGTGAAGGGATCCGAGTCGAGGTCGAAGTCCAAGGAGATACTTGCGATGGCCAGACATGGCGCGGGTAGGCGACCTGCAGCCACGCGGGAATCCCGCCAGGCGGATGCGGGGCGAAGTGCCCGGTAGCCCTCGGCGCGGACGGTCCCGGCACCGACGAGAACAACGTCGCAGTCGGCGCGCAGGTGCCCGAAGACGAGTTTGTCCTCGACCGAGGAGATGCCCTCTGTCAGCCCGTCCCCTGCCTGGGCCCGTCCGTCGACGGTCACCACCATGTTCGCCCGCACCCATCGTTGACCATCCGGCCAGGGGTAGGCGCGTTGCAAGGCAGCGGTCACGTGGGCGGAATCGTTGAGGTCGACGTCGAGGTCTACATCGTCGACGGGATCGTCGGGGAAGACCAGGCGCATGACTCACATGCTGTCACGCGTAGCATCCGGCGCGTGAGCGCCCGCTTGATCGACCGTGAGCCGCACGTGCCGGTCGAGCAGATCGTCGCGGAGTTGGTACCACCCCCGCATTTCGCTCACGTGTCTTTCGATACCTACCTTCCCGATCCCGAGCAACCGACCCAGACTGCTGCTCGCGGTGCACTGGTCGCATTCGCCGATCGAATCGGGCAACCGGTGGCCCGCAAGTGGTGGAAGCGTGGTGCCCCGCCTGAAGCCCGATCGGGCATGTATCTCGATGGTGGTTTCGGAGTGGGTAAGACCCACCTGCTCGCCTCACTATGGTTTGCGGCGCCCGAGCCCAAGGCTTTTGGAACGTTCGTGGAATACACGAATCTCGTCGGAGCGATGGGCTTCGCTGCGGCAGTGGAGGCGCTCTCTTCGCGGCGCCTGGTGTGCATCGACGAGTTCGAACTCGATGACCCGGGGGACACCGTCTTGATGTCGACGCTCTTGGGGAAACTGGTCGAGGCTGGAGTGCACCTGGCTGCCACATCGAACACCCTGCCGGACAAACTGGGCGAGGGCCGTTTCGCGGCGGATGATTTCCTGCGCGAGATTCAGGGCCTGTCAGCGCACTTCGATGTGATCCGAATCGAGGGGCCAGATTACCGGCATCGCGGCCTTCCTGTGGCACCAGCGCCCTGGACCGATGACGAGGTTCGCGAACACGCTCAGCAGACACCGGACAGCACTCTGGATGACTTCTTGAATCTACAAGTTCACCTCGGGCGGGTGCATCCTTCGCGCTATGGCGCCATGGTGGAGGGATTGCAGGCGGTCCATCTGACGGGGGTGCGGACACTCACCGATCAGGTCCAGGCCTTGCGTACGGTGGTTCTCATCGATCGCCTCTACGACCGTGATGTGCCCGTCGTGACGAGCGGCGTCCCGCTGGACCGCTTGTTCAGTGAAGAGATGCTGCGAGGTGGCTATCGCAAGAAATACCGGCGTGCCCTCTCGCGGGTCCTCGCGCTCGCGGAGCTCGCTGATACAAAAGCCGACGAAGACCTGGCATAGTCGGCGCTCATGGAGATCACCGGAATCATCAGCGGGATCGCGGTCGGCATCGTTATCGGCCTGCTGGGTCGGCTGCTTGCACCGACGATGCAGCCCATCGGGTGCGTCCTGACCATCATCATCGGAATCGTCGGAGCATCGCTGGGCACAGCGCTGGGGCAGTACCTGTCCTGGGGTTTTTGGCCGACGTTCCTCGTCCAGATCCTCATAGCGGTGATCCTGGTCTCGATCGTCGCCGGTCTCACTCGATCTCGAGACTCTGGTCGTTGACCCCTGTGGTGTGAAGACCAAGACCGGGGTCAGCCCGCGGATCCTGCGATGTGAATTCTGCGAAAGGAATCGTGCGACTCACGTTTGCGGGCCTGCATGATGGACCGCAATGATGGAAGGCAATGGGTGGGTGGGCGATACAGGGATCGAACCTGTGACCTCTTCCGTGTCAAGGAAGCGCGCTAGCCCCTGCGCCAATCGCCCCGATGTGTTCTATCAGGTGTGTTCGTGCTGATCGGTTCGCATGAACCGAAGTGCGAGGTGGAGACGGGATTCGAACCCGTGTAGACGGCTTTGCAGGCCGTTGCCTCGCCTCTCGGCCACTCCACCAGATTCACTGCTCGTGACGTGTCGCCTCTCGTTGCGGGTGGCTGTCGTCCTCAGACAGTGAGTTTCAGGCCTCTCGAGCGGACGACGGGATTCGAACCCGCGACCCTCACCTTGGCAAGGTGATGCGCTACCAACTGCGCTACGTCCGCGTGGGCGGGGCTTCCGCCAAGCACCCGACGATAGCCGACCCTGGCGCGTCGACTCAACGCGGCCCCTCGGGTGCGTGCACGAGGCAGGATGGGGTTGTGACCGGACTTCAGAGTGCGCACGTGGCTGCCGCCCATCTGGGTGGGCTCTGCGCGACGGAGCTGGTCGAGGTGAGCCATGACCCGACCGTGTTGGACGGCGGCGGACGCTGGGCAGTGCTGCTGCCCTATGACGGAGTACCGATACTGGCCCGATTCGCACGGTGGCAGACAGGGGCGCCGTCGAGTCTGGCCGGGCCCTGGATAGGGCCCGCGGAATGGACGACGTCGATGGAATCCTCGGCGTACCGCCATGGGGTCTGCGGAATCCAGGACGCGATAGCGCGGGGTGAGGTGTATCAGACCAACCTGTGTCGCATCCTGCAGGCACAACTGCCGGATCCGCGTTCGATGGATATCGGCGGATTGCACGCCCTGCTGCATCGGGATCACCCGGCGCCGTATTCCGGCATGCTACGGCTACCGGATCAGGGTGTGCATATTGCAACTGCCTCCCCGGAACTGTTCGTGCGTCGACAGGGCGAGATTGTGGAGTCCTCACCGATCAAGGGCACGGCTGCTTACCTCGATCAGATGCTGGAAAAGGATCGCGCCGAGAATGTGATGATCGTCGACCTGGTTCGCAACGATCTGTCGAGGGTGTGTCGCCCGGGATCGGTCGAGGTTGTCGAACTCATGGAGGCTCAGTCGCACCCAGGGCTTGTGCATCTGGTGTCCACCGTCCGCGGACGTCTGAGTTCGGGGATGGGTTGGTCGTCATTGCTGGATGCCACCTTCCCACCCGGTTCGGTCACTGGTGCGCCGAAATTCACGGCGTTGCAGATCATCGAGTCCTGGGAGACGGCATCACGCGGCCCGTATTGCGGGGCGATCGGGTGGGTTGATGCCGACACCGGAAACGGCGAGCTCGCTGTCGCCATCCGCACGTTCTGGATCGAGAAGGAGCGTGGTCGCGCTGTCGTGAAGTTCGGAACGGGCGCGGGGATCACCTGGGGTTCTGATCCGCAGATTGAATGGCAGGAGACGACCTTGAAAGCATCCCGGCTCACCTCGGTTGCCGGAGGGCGGTGGTCGGCACCGGACGTGGTGGGTCGAACAGAGCAGGGGAGTCCATCACGGGCACGCCAGGATGCGGTTCTGCCGTGACGGTCTGGCTCCACGGCGGGCTGGTGTCGTACGAAGACGCCCGGGTATCGGTCTTCGACCATGGGTTCACCGTGGCCGACGGTGTTTTCGAGACGCTGAAGGTCTCACGGGGCACGCCTTTCGCGCTGAGTCGGCATCTGCGCAGGTTGCACCGTTCGGCATCGTTACTGGGATTGCCGGAGCCGGATCTCGACGCGATTCGAAGCGCGGTCAATGCGACCGTGGCGGCGAACATCGCCTCGGTCGGCGCCCTGGCGCGCCTTCGCATCACCTACACCGCGGGTGCCGGGCCGCTGGGTTCGGATCGGGATGCGCAGGAGCCGACCCTGGTCGTGGCGATGACGTCGATGCAGCGATGGCCGGACTCTGCGGCGGTCATCACTGTGCCGTGG
>JAGYOB010000204.1 GCA_018399515.1 Candidatus Nanopelagicales bacterium | reverse complement strand
GTGTTGGTGTCGGCGTTGGGTCTGGCGTTGGTGTCGGTGTTGGTGTCGGTGTTGGATCCGGATCCAAAAGCTCAAGATCGGATTGCTCGGGCAATTCCATATCCGGCGGCGCTTCCGGGGTCGGCTCGGGCGTGGGACCGCCTTCGGGATAGCTGAAGAAGATCGAGCCGTTCACCGGGTGGCCGTCTTGGGACACCACGCGGTATTCCACGGTCCATTCCCCACCGGGCAGGTCGGTCGGCCACGCCACGCGCGCCACGTTGTTCTCGATCGCCTCGATGGGTAGATCGTCGCTCTCACCGGTGGCCGAGATCCGGATGAACCGCACGAAATCTGGAAGCAGCGACTCGGAGAAGGTGAACACCACCTCGGTGGGGGCGGCGTCGAGGGTGGCCCCGTCGACCGGGTCGGTGCTCACCAGGTCGGCGTGGGCGCTCGCGGGAGCGGCGGACAGTCCTGCCCCGATCAGCACGAGCACCCCGGCGAACAGGCCGGCCAGCAGTCGTTGCACGAAGGTCACCCTTCGAGGGTACGCCGATATTGCCGGTTAGGCTGATGCAGGTGTTGGAGAGCGATTTCGGCCAGATCGCCGCCATCCTTGCCATCGCCGCAGTCGTGGGCGGCCTGGCCACATTGTTGCGCCAACCGCTGATCGTGGCCTACATCCTCGTCGGGATCATCGTCGGACCCGCCTGGGCCGGATTCGTCACCGCGACCGATCAGGTGGAACTACTCGCCAAGGTCGGAATCGCGATCCTGCTGTTCCTGGTCGGGCTCAAACTCGATCTGCATCTGATCCGAAGCATGGGGAAAGTCTCACTGTTGACCGGCCTGGGTCAGGTGATCTTCACCTCGGTGATCGGCTTCCTCATCGTGCTGGCGTTCGGTTTCTCGTTGATCCCCGCGCTGTATATCGCAGTCGCTCTGACGTTCTCCTCGACGATCATCATCGTCAAACTGCTCTCGGATAAGCGCGAACTTGACGAACTGCACGGCCGCGTCGCCGTCGGGTTCTTGATCGTCCAAGACCTCGTCGTCATCATCGCAATGATCGTGATCGTCGCCATCGGCTCACCCGGGGAGACCTCGGTCGGCCAGCGCATGCTCGTCACGATCCTGGGCGGTGTCGGATTCCTCGCAGCAGTCGCGCTCGTGGCCCGCTATGTCATCCCGACCCTGCTGGATTTCATGGCCCGCAGTCGTGAATTGATTCTGCTGTTCGCTGTTGCCTGGGCTGTCGGCTTGTCATTCGCAAGCTCGGCATTGGGATTGAGCATGGAGATCGGGGCCTTCCTCGCGGGTGTGGCTTTGGCATCCACCCCCTACCGCGACATCCTCGGTGCGCAATTGGTGAATCTGCGCGACATCCTGATTCTGTTCTTCTTCATCGAATTGGGGGCGTCGCTGACCTTCGATGATGCGCTGTCCCAACTTGTGCCCGCACTGGTGCTGTCGATCTTTGTGCTGATCGGAAATCCGATCATCGTCATGGTCATCATGGGAGTGCTGGGCTATCAGAAGAAAGTGTCCTTCCGTGCTGGACTCACCGTTGCCCAGATCAGCGAATTCTCACTGATTCTGATCGCGTTGGGCTTCAGCCTCGGGCAGGTCGACAGTGCGGTGTTGAGCCTGGTCACCATCGTGGGTGTGATCACGATCGGGGTGTCGACCTATTTCATCCTGTATTCCGAGCAGATCTACGAGCGCATCGCGCCGTATCTGTCCATCTTCGAGCGCGCTTCGGCGCGCGAGACCGCCAACAGCGACGTCGACCTCGATCTCAGCCAGCCCTATGACGCCATCGTGATCGGGGGTGGGCGTTTCGGGAGCGCCATCATCCAGGGCCTTCGCGATAAGGGTGGCCGTGTCCTCGTCGTCGATCACGACCCCGACATGATCCGTCGCATGCGTGAATCCGGAGTTGAAACGTTGTACGGCGATGTCGGCGAACCGGAATTCGCTGGGCACCTGCCTTTGCATGAAGCACGTTCGATCATCTGCGCGGTGCCAGACCCGGTGGCGAACCTCATCCTGCTCGACTCTGTGCGCAAACTCGGATTCAACCGCAGGGTCTGCTTGACGGCAATGGACGACGCGTCAGCGAAGGTCTTCGCGGGTCGTGACGAAGTGAGCGTCATGCGCCCCTTCGCCACGACCGCGCAGAAGGTCGTCGATCAACTCCCGCTGACTAGAACGCCGCCTCCGGAAGGCTCATGATCGCGTCGTCGGTGGCCTCGGCCACGGCGCGC
>JAGYOB010000203.1 GCA_018399515.1 Candidatus Nanopelagicales bacterium | reverse complement strand
CCCGAACTCGAACTTGGTGTCGGCCAGGATCAATCCGCGTTCCTCGGCGATGTCAGCGGCGCGTGCATACACGGCCAGCGACAAGCGCTTGAGATCCTGGGCCTCGTTCTGGCCGATCATGACGATGACCTCGTCATAGGTGATGTTCTCGTCGTGCTCACCCTGGGGTGCTTTCGTCGCGGGAGTGAACAGCGGCTTGGGCAGCCGGTCGCCTTCGCGCAAGCCCGGGGGCAAACCGTTTCCGCAGATGCTGCGCGCGCGCACATAGTCGGCATAGCCGGAGCCGGCGAGAAATCCGCGCACCACGCATTCCACCGGCATCATGTCCAGTTCCTGGCACAGCAGGGCGCGCCCGGCGACAGCATCGGGCACATGCGTCGACAGCACATGGTTGGGCACGATGTCGGCGAACTGATCGAACCACCACAGGCTCAACTGGGTCAGGATCCGGCCCTTATCGGGGATCGGGGTCGCGAGGATCCAGTCATAGGCCGAGATCCGGTCGGTGGCCACGAACAGCAGGCGGCCTTCGGGGCTGCGATACAACTCGCGCACCTTGCCCGAATAGATGTGGTCGTAACCCGACGGCAGGTCATAGGCAGGTCCCAGCTCCGCGCCACTCATGCCAACTCGCCGTTCATCCTCGTCATCCTCACAGGATCGCGCCGGGGGTGTACGCGGCGGCCTGCGGGTGGGCGGCGACGATCGGTTCGACGCGCGAAGCCACCGCGGCCACCTGATCGCCGGCGGCACCGGTGAATGACATGGGTTCGTCGACCAGCGCCTGCAGTTCGGTGGCGCTGAGACCCAGCCGGTCATCGGCAGCAAGTCGCTCGAACAGATCGTTCGCGCGCTGCCCCGCGCGCATATCGAGTGCAACGGCGACCGCATGCTCCTTGATGGCCTCGTGAGCCATCTCGCGCCCCACCCCGTTGCGAACCGCAGCCATCAGCACCTTCGTCGTCGCGAGGAACGGCAGATAGCGATCAAGCTCGGCGGCGATAACCGCTGGGAACGCACCGAATTCATCGAGCACGGTCAAGAACGTCTCGAACAGTCCGTCGATGGCATAGAACGCATCCGGAAGTGCAACACGGCGCACTACCGAACACGACACGTCGCCTTCATTCCACTGGTCCCCCGCCAACTCCCCCAGCATGCTCGCATAGCCACGCAGGATCACCGCGAAACCGTTGATCCGCTCCGAGGATCGCGAATTCATCTTGTGCGGCATCGCACTCGAGCCAACCTGACCTTCGGCGAACCCTTCGGTGACGAGTTCCAGCCCCGCCATCAACCGGATCGTGGTCGCAGCATTGCTCGGTGCACTCGCAACCTGTACCAGCGTGGTGACGACGTCGTAATCCAAGGATCGGGGATACACCTGCCCGACGCTGTCGAGCACGCGACTGAATCCCAGATGGGAAGCGATGGCACGCTCGAGTTCAGCAAGTTTGGTCGTATCCCCATCCAGCAAATCAAGCATGTCCTGGGCCGTTCCGACCGGGCCTTTGATTCCGCGCAGCGGATAACGCTCGAGCAGATCGGTGATGCGTTCATAGGCGATCAGCAGTTCATCAGACCAGGTCGCGAAGCGCTTGCCGAGCGTGGTCATCTGTGCCGCGACGTTGTGTGACCGGCCTGCCATCGGAGTCTGGGAATACTGCACCGCCAGAGACGACATCCGCGCGAGAGCCGCCACCACCTTGTCTCGCACCACGAGCAGGGAATCGCGAATGAGCATCTGCTCGACGTTCTCGGTCAGGTCGCGGCTGGTCATGCCCTTGTGCACGTGTTCGTGACCGGCGAGCGCGTTGAACTCCTCGATCCGCGCCTTCACGTCGTGTCGGGTCACCCGCTCGCGTTCGGCGATCGCATCCAGATCGACGCGGTCCACAACCGCGGAGTAGTCCTCGATCACGTCGGAGGGCACTGCGATGCCCAGGTCCTGCTGCGCGCTCAGAACGGCCAGCCACAGCCTGCGCTCGGCGATGATGCGCTTCTGGGGTCCCCAGATGTCGCGCATCGCCGCGGAGGCGTACCGCTGGGCGAGCACATTCGCGATCACCCGCTCATCCTCCCATCACCGCGCCGGGACCTCACCCGATCCCGGCGGCGAGGTATCGGCGGCGATATCCCGGCGGTGATGGGATCCGCGCAGTCCGATGCGATCGACAGCCGCATAGGCCACCTGCCTGGCGGCATCGAGATCCGCACCGGTCCCCACGACCGATAGGACCCGGCCACCGGAGGCGACGACGGTCCCCTCGGGTCCACTCGAGGTTCCCGCATGCAGGATCTGCACGCCGGGCACCGCGCTCGCCGCATCCAGACCGGTGATCGCATCGCCGGTGGTGACGCTGGCTGGATAACCCTCAGCGGCGATCACCACCACCACAGCCGCGTCATCGCGCCACACCAGCGGCGGCAGATCAGCCAGGTGACCGGTCGCCGCGGCATACAGGACCCCGGCCAGTGGAGTCTGCAGCCGGGCGAGAACCACCTGGGTTTCAGGATCTCCGAACCTGGCGTTGAACTCCACAACACGCAGCCCACGGGAGGTGAGGGCGAGGCCTGCGTAGAGCAGCTGCATATCCGTTTGTGGAACTGGTGAAGTGCAGTGCATTTATTGCCGTTGCCCCTCCTGGAAGAGTTCTTTCTGTCCAGGTAGTGCCGCCATTAGTTGTACTCCAAATACTTGTTCCG
>JAGYOB010000202.1 GCA_018399515.1 Candidatus Nanopelagicales bacterium | reverse complement strand
GCGGCTCGGTATGCGGTGCTGGCCGAGCAGATCGGCTACGACCTCGATCTCATCGAGGCATGCATCGAGCAGATCCCCGACGGTGAGGTGAATGTGCAACTTCCGAAGGTCGTGCGCGCACCCGAGGGCAGCGCCTACGCCTGGTTGGAGGCCGCGACGGGCATCAACGGGGTACTCGTGGTGAGCACCGGTGAGACGACACCGTGGCGGGTGCGGTTGCGCACCGCGTCCTATGCGAACGTGCAGGCGATGAGTGCTGCGCTACCGGGCACCTCTCTCGGTGACCTGCCCGGTGCGATCGGGTCGTTCCTATTCATCGTCGGCGACCTCGACCACTGATCCCTACTCGGCTTAGTTACCACCGTGGTCGCGGAGGTAGGTCGCGAACTTCGCGCGCAGCAGCGCCTCAGTGTCCTCGTCGATATCGGGATTCTTGGCGAACATCTCGCGCGCGGCCTTCACCGTCTCGATGATCGTGCCGCCGGTCGACCCGAGGTCACCGCCCTCGCCCTCGATGGCATGCATGCCCGGCATGTGCGAGAACACGCTGGAGAAGAACGCGATATCCAGATGCTTCTCGGCGGTGTGGAACGCGCGGTGACGCAGTTCATCGAAGGGCAGATCCTCGAGTGCCTCGCTCATGCCCTGAACCCTAGCCTGCTCGATGCACCTAGTCCCCGCCGCGCAGGCGACACATCGATTCCAGCCAGATCGCCGAGCCGACCAACACCGCACACGCACCGGCCGCGATCAGGCTCGCCGTCACCGAATCCGATCCACTTGGTGTCGAGATCACCCCGATGAGAGCGGCGATGATGCCCAGATAGAACCCACCGATGAGCGCCCCGGTGCGCGATGCCGCCATGGCCAGCGCCGCTGTTCTCGCGGCCAGCAGCGGGGGCATCCGGTCATGATGGGCGCGGCGCACCGCCTGCGGGTCACCGGTCGGCACATGCACCGGTTGTGGGCCGCGCGACGAGTGCCCGCGGTCATCCGGATGGATCAGTCGCGGCCGACTCACCACCGCCCACAGCAGCACCCCGATCGCCAGCGCCCACAGACCCAGGCTGGCGATCAGCGGAACACCGAGGATGCGCCCCGTTGTGGCATCCACGATCCGCACCAGCACCCAGCCGATCGCCACACCGATGAGCACGATCGCCACCAGCCACGCGATGCTCGTGCGCTTGATCATCGGATCACCAGTTGCAGATCGGTGCGCAGCACACCGGCTGCATCGAGGTCGGGCAGGTCCGCATCAGGCTCGACATCGGCCCACGGCACGCACACGAAGGCACGCTCATAGGCGCGCGGATGCGGCAGCGTCAGATCCTCGGTGTCCAACACGATCTCGCCCTCGGCTGTGCGCATCACGATGAGATCGACATCAAGGGTGCGTGGACCCCAGCGCACCTCGCGGGTGCGGTGATGATCAGCCTCGATGCGATGCGCCAGGACAAGGAGTTCATGCGGGGTGAGGTCGGTGTCGATCAGCACCGCGGCGTTCAGGAAGTCATCCTGCTGCGGCCCACCCACCGGATCGGTCGAATACACACCCGATACCGCGAGAACCGATACCCCGTCTGCGGCTGCGAGCGCATCGACCGCGCCCTGCAGTGCCGCAAGCCGATCACCCATATTGGCGCCGAGTGCGAGTACCGCACGCGTAGTCCCGGGCTGCGCTGTCACGGTGATCGCCGCCGAGTGATGCGCACCACGACGTCATCGAAGGGAACGGTGATCGG
>JAGYOB010000201.1 GCA_018399515.1 Candidatus Nanopelagicales bacterium | reverse complement strand
GAATCGGGAGGAGCGCGTCATCGGACGCGCGACGGATCCCGTCACCCGCTCCCCCTGCCGGATGTGCTCACCAAATGGCTGCCATAGACGGGATTCGCTCACGAAATGGCGGCCGATTGGTGAGCCGATTCGGGGGTGACTAGACGGCGGCTCGGACTTCGTCGGTGAAGAACTTGTTCGACTCCGCGTTGTACAGCAGGAACAAGATCACCACGTCGATGCCGACCGAGACCACCGCTGAGATGATCAGACCGAAGTTGAGGTCGGTGGCCAGCAGGCTGGACAGTGCCGACACGATGCGCAGCGCGACGATGATCGTCAGCAGGATGCGCGCGACATTGCTGCCCTTGCCGATGAACACCGCGAACAGCGCGGAGATCAGCGCGAAGATGACCAGCACGACACCGATGACAAGGAATGTCGGGCCGATGGCCGGGGCCCACGAGGTCGGCAGGCCGAGATTCTCCAACTCGTTCTCGATCTGCTGGATATCGCCGGCCGCGGTGAGCCCGGTTCCGGTGAAGAACGCGATGATCGCGGTGATCAACCACACCGCGAATGAGATCCACAGCAGGACCACGACGATGGTGACCGCACCTGGGCGGTTGCGAGTTTCAGCCATGGGAGTCACGGTAGCGCTCACGCCTGGGAATGCGGGGGATTTCAGTCACTAGCCGTGCGGGGTTCATACATGCCCGGCTCGGAGTCACCCACGATGCGCGCGATCTGGGGCACCACGAGGAACCAGGTGATCAGATGCGGGATGAGCAGCCAGATGCGAGTGGACCAGATCACCTCGGCCGGTTGTGCCAGCGGTGCAACGCATGAGGCGAGGGCGATGAGCGTGCCGACCCAGAACACGATGCGCCGAGCGTGGCGTCGACCGAGCATCAGGGCCGATAGCAGGGCCCCGATGTAGGCGGCGGCGATCGGGATCAGCGCCATGGCGAACCAGGGCACCACGAAGAGGGCGCCGGTCGCGGGGGTGGGCACCTCGAAGGGGACGCCGAACAGTCGGCCCACTCCATAGACGATCAGGCTGAGCAGGCCCGACCAGATGCCGGTGACGCCGGCGGCATAGAGGAGGTTGCGCAGCCGGGGTACGGCGTCGGCGGGTGGGCCGATGGGGGTGGCCGAACCGACCCAGGGGGAGTTCACGGGCGCCACCGTATCCAACGGGCGGCGCCATCAACCCCGACTAACGGACAAGACTTGGCTGAACGTCCTCTTGCATTCATTACCGATCGGTAGGAGAATGAAGTTACCAGCCAGTAACTTGGTGGCGGGTGCGTCGGCCCTCACCACATCTATATCTATCGAAACCAATCGAAAGGCATGCGCGATGAGCCACTACCGGTCGAACCTGCGGGATATCGAGTTCAACCTCTTCGAGGTCTTCGGTGCCAATGAGCGCCTGGGCACCGGCCCCTTCGCCGAGATGGACCCCGACACCGCGCGCGGTGCGCTGTCGGAAATCGAGCGGCTGGCTGTCGGCCCGCTCGCGGAGTCGTACATGTCCTCAGACCGCAACCCGCCGAAGTACGACCCGGCCACCAAAACCGTCACCATGCCCGAGGACTTCACCAAGTCCTACCGCGCGCTGATGGATTCCGAATGGTGGCGACTGGATCTCCCTGAGCACCTCGGCGGTGCTGGCGCGTCACCATCGCTGCGCTGGGCAGCCGCGGAGATGTTCCTCGGCTCCAACCCCGGTGCCTTCCTCTACATGAGCGGCCCCGGCTTCGCCGCGATCTTGGACAAGCTCGGTAACGAGGATCAGAAGCGCTGGGCGGAGTTGATGATCGACAAGGAGTGGGGCGCCACCATGGTGCTCACCGAACCCGACGCAGGCTCCGATGTCGGTGCTGGGCGCACCAAGGCGTTCGAGAATGAAGACGGCACCTGGCGCATCGAGGGCGTGAAGCGCTTCATCACCTCGGCCGAACACGACATGGCCGACAACATCGTGCACCTCGTGTTGGCACGCCCCGTCGGTGTCGAGGGCAAGGGCGGACCGGGCACGAAGGGCCTGTCGCTGTTCTTGGTGCCGAAGTTCCACGTCGATCTCGAAACCGGTGAGATCGGCGAGCGCAATGGTGCCTACGTCACCAATGTCGAGAAGAAGATGGGCTTGAAGGTGTCGACGACCTGCGAGCTGACCTTCGGCGATAGCGACACCCCGGCGATCGGTTGGCTGGTCGGCGATGTGCACGACGGCATCGCGCAGATGTTCCAGGTCATCGAATACGCGCGCATGATGGTCGGCACGAAGGCGATCGCACAGTTGTCGGCCGGCTACCTCGCAGCCCTCGACTACGCCAAGACCCGCGTGCAGGGTGCTGACCTCACCCAGATGACCGACAAGACCGCACCGCGCGTGACGATCCTCAATCACCCGGATGTGCGTCGCGGTCTCATGCTGCAGAAGTCCTATGTGGAAGGCATGCGCGCCCTGGTGCACTACACGGCGGCCTGGCAGGACGAGATCATGATGGCGCAAGCCGGTGTCGAAGGCATCGACCTCGACATGGCCGAGCGCATGAACGACCTGCTGCTGCCGATCGTGAAGGGTGTCGGTTCGGAGCG
>JAGYOB010000200.1 GCA_018399515.1 Candidatus Nanopelagicales bacterium | reverse complement strand
CACTGAGTTATACAAATCCACGCCTCTCGAGGACAGCGGATCTTTCAACTGCGTTGCCCTCGTCGATGGTGAGCCGCGAACGCTCACACTACGCGAGAGCCTCACCGTGTTCGTCGACCATCGGATCCAGGTCGTGCGACGCCGCAGCCATTTCAGAAGGGAACGCGCCCGAGAGCGACTGCACCTCGTCGAAGGACTCCTCACCGCCATCGTCGATATCGACGAAGTTATCGGGGTGATCCGATCGAGTGATGACACTGCGGCTGCAAAGGAACGCTTGATTGCGGTTTTCGACCTCAGCGAAGTTCAAGCGCAATACATTCTCGAGATGCCACTGCGCCGTCTCACGAAGTTCTCGCGCATCGAGTTGGAATCTGAACGAGACGATTTGAATTCTCGTATCGACACGCTGACTGCACTTCTCGATGACGACACGCAATTGCGACAGATGGTCGCCGATGAGATGCGCGACACCGCTGATGCCCACGCCACTCCTCGACGCACGATCCTTCTCGAATCGACGGGTGCGACGGCAACGTCGTCCGCACCGCTTGAGATCGAGGACGAGCCCTGTCGTGTACTCCTATCCAGCACGGGTCTGATCGCGCGCACATCCTCGCTGATGTTCGAACCCGGGACTGACCGGTCGAGCCACGACCTGGTGGTCGCTTCCTGCTCGACTACAACTCGGTCGGCTCTGGCAGTCATCACCTCGCGGGGTCGAGCGGTTCGTCTCGAAGCCGTCGAGGTCCCGGGATTGCCGCCGTCGAGCCAGCAACCGTCCCTGGCGGGTGGAGCGCCCCTGGGAGCGGTCGTCACACTCGCTGCCGGTGAGAAGCCGATCGCTCTCGCTCCCATCAGCACTTCAGTGCCACTGTTCCTGGCCACCGCGCGGGGTGTCGTGAAACGCACTCTGTTGGACCCGCCATCCACCAAGACCGATTGGGAGCTCATTCCACTGCGAGACGGTGATGAGGTGGTGGGGGCGGCACTCGCCCCCGACGACGCCAACATCGTTTTGGTGACCAGCACCTCGCAGGCCTTGATGTACCCAGCGTCAGCTATTCGGGCGCAGGGCCGCTCAGCGGCAGGTATGACCGGTGTGAAACTCACCGATGGAACCGTGATCTATGCGAACGCCGTGCCCGCAGACACCGAGCAGGCGATCATCGCGACGATCGCAGGTTCGACGAGTCATCTTCCGGGAACGACATCGGGAAGCCTCAAGGTCACCGACCTGTCGGAGATCCCGGCCAAGGGGCGGGGAACACAGGGGGTTCGCGTCCATCGTTTCCTCAAAGGCGAAGATGTTCTCATCGGAGCCTATGCCGGTCCCGGACCCCTGCGCGCCGCATCAGCTTCAGGTATACCGGTGGATTTGCCCGATGCCCGTGGCCGTCGAGACGGTTCGGGCGAAGCGCTGTCGGCATCCGCTGCGACGATCGGTGGACCGGTCACGTGACGGCCGTCGGTTCGGCCGGTGGCGCAGCCCCGCGGTGCAGCGATCTCAGTGCGAGCCTGACCCTTGCCGGCACAGCACCGACGGCACAACGGTGGTGGCTCATCGAAGACCCCGGACCGTGGCGGTCACGTGCTGTTCGCGAGTCCTCGAAGGCCTGGATCGCGGCGTTCGCTGACCGTGCCGGCGAGCACGCCCGTGTGGTCTTGATCAGGCAGCACCACCCCCATCACAACCGTCGCAGCCGCACCGAACAGCGGATGTTCACCTTCGCCCCAGGCGACCAGTCCGTGTGGGGTCGAACTGTCCGCGAGGACGAGAATCCCATCATCGATGATCTTCGTGACGTACCTTCCGGTCCCGAATGGGAACCGACTACCGATCACCCCCGGGCGATCGTGTGCACCAACGGTCGCCGCGACCGCTGCTGCGCCGAAATCGGCCGGTCGACTCTGGATGCACTCCCCGCGGACGTCACCGACCAGATCTGGGAGTCCACCCACCTTGGGGGCCACCGTTTCGCACCCGTGGCCTTAGTCGTTCCCAATGGCTCGGTCCTCGGCCGGGTTTCCGCTGCAACATTGGCCGAGATCGCGCGTCACGACAGACTCGACCTCGACACCCTTCGAGGTCGCAGTGACCTGTCTGCGCCCGAGCAGATCGCTGAGATCTCAGCCCGTCTTCGTTGGGGGCTGCGTTCAACGCGTACCCATTTGACGGTGACGTCCTCTCACGCGTCGGATGATCCATCCGTAACCACCGTTGAGGTCACGGGGCCGGTCGGTGAGGTACACCAGGTTCACACCCGATCGCGTAATCTCGATCCGATGATCGCGTCGTGTGATGGAGCCCCATCACCGGTTACCGTGTGGGAAGAACTCGATTAATCACGGGGAGCACCCACTCTCAGTGCCGCCTCGCGGTCGTGAATCGTCGTTCTCGATCGGGAACGCTGTGCTCCCAGTTCCTTCTCTGCCTCGTCAATCCGCCGCCATCCCTGCGTATCGACGACTGGACCGGTGATCACGGACGTGGGGTCTGAGTCGTCGCGACGGCGTGGCAGATGACCGGCGTCGAGATCTTCGAGGAGTGCTTTGATGGTCTCGACCGCATCCTTCTTGTTCGTCCCGATGATCCCGCTGGGACCACGCTTGATCCATCCGGAGGTGTATAACCCCCGGATAGGGCCGTTCGGACCGAGCACCCGGCCCTGATCGTTGGGAACCACTCCACGCTGGACGTCGAAGGGCACTCCCGGCAGTTCGATTCCGCGGTATCCCACGCTGCGAATGACCACATCGATAGGGATCGTCTCGAATTCCCCGGTGCCACTCACGGATCCGGATTCGGATATTTCCGTACGCTCGACAACCACGGACTCGACGCCGTGTGCACCGCCCTCCAACCGCACAGGCTTAGTGAAGAATCTGACGTGGATTGTGCGCGAACAGTGCGCAGCCTCCTGATTCACCCACTGATCGATGACTGCGGTGTTGCGCGCAGCGACTTTGCTATCCGCCACCAGAGCCGCACTGCTCGGGCCGAGCACGATGTCGCGAGGGTCGACACGGACAGACGCATCCGCCAACTCACCGAGCTCGCGCAACTCCTTGGTCGTCCAGGCCGCCTCGGCCGGTCCTCGCCGTCCCATGAGGTAGATCTCACGTACTGCCGACTCCTCGAGTGCTGCCAGCACATGCTCGGGCATATCGGTGTGCTCTAACTCCGCACGTGTCTTGGCCAGGATCCGCACAACGTCAACGGCGACGTTGCCGACTCCGATGACAGCAATGCGACTGGCGCGAGAGAGCAGACTCGTGAACTCATCGGGGCGGCTGTCGGGGTGTCCGGTGTACCACCGGACGAATTCCGTGGCTGAAATACTGCCCGCCAGATCCTCCCCGGGGATCGCCAGGGATCGATCGGTGGATGCACCGTAGGTGAGCACGACAGCGTCGTAGCTTGCTCGCAGTAGATCCAGCGGGATCCCGCGAGTACCGTCATCGACGTGCACTCCACCGAGGAACCGGATACCAGGTCGATCCAGAATGCGATCGAGGGTATCCCGGACGGACCTGATGGAGACATGGTCAGGAGCGACCCCGTAGCGCACGAGCCCGAAAGGGGTCGGCAACCGATCAATCACATCGACACGGGCGTTTTGACAGTGATCGCTTGCTAACAGCGCCTCAGCGGCATACATGCCTGCGGGACCGGCCCCGATGATGGCAACACGAAGATCATCACGCGATGCGGACCTCATGGCGGACGTCATGTTTGCGCCTTTCAGACGTCGATGCGGCTTCGTTCGATTCGTTGGGCCGAGCCTACGATGAATTCTCGGCGTGGACCCACATCATTTCCCATGAGCAGGTCGAAAACCGTAGTTGCGGCTGCGGCGTCAGAAACCCCGATTCGCCGAAGGGAGCGCGATCCGATCGCCATCGTCGTTTCGCGCAGTTGGCTCGCGTCCATTTCGCCCAGGCCCTTGTACCTTTGGATGGGATCACGCCACTTGACGCCACGTTTGGAAAGATCAGCGGTCACCGCACGCATCTCTTCATCTGCATACGTGTACCTCACCTCCGTTTGACGCCGACCCTGACCGGGAATCTCAATACGGTGCAGCGGAGGAACTGCTGCATAAACCCGTCCGGCCTCCAATAGCGGTGTCAAGTAGCGGTGAAGGAGCGTCAGCAGCAGCGTGCGGATATGCGCGCCGTCGACGTCCGCGTCGGTCATGATGATGATTTTGCCGTAGCGAACCGACTCCAACTCAAAACTACGGCCCGAGCCTCCCCCGATTACTTGGATGATGGAGGCGCACTCTGCATTCTTCAACATGTCCGAGAGCGATGCCTTTTGGACATTGAGAATCTTGCCGCGAATAGGCAGCAGCGCCTGATACTGGGAGTCTCGAGCGAGCTTCGCCGTTCCTAGCGCGCTGTCTCCTTCGACGATGAAGAGTTCGTTTCGCTCGATGTCATCGCTTCGGCAGTCCACCAGTTTCGCGGGAAGTGACGATGACTCCAACGCTGTCTTCCGGCGCTGCGTATCCCTGTGTGTTCGCGCAGCAACCCGAGTCCGCATCGCGTTGGCCACCTTGTCGAGCAGAGCTCGCGCATTGGCCTTCTCGCCACGCGGTGGTGAGGTGAGCCAACCCGCCAATTCCTTGGTCACCACGTGGCTGACGATGCGGGCCGCCGCCGGCGTTCCCAGGATCTCCTTCGTCTGACCCTCGAACTGCGGCTCCGGCAGCCTGATCGCGACAACTCCTGTGAGGCCTTCGAGCGCGTCCTCCTTGATCAACGCCGCTTCGCTCGCCTTGAGGACTCGAGCAGAACGCGCCTGCTCATTGAGAACTTTCACCAGGCCGCGTTCGAATCCCGAAAGGTGGGTCCCTCCCTTGGGAGTCGCGATGACGTTGACGAATGATCGTAGATCCGTCTCGTATCCGTTCCCCCAGCGAAGTGCGATATCGACCTTCACCTCGCGCTCGACCTCCGTGGAATCGAGATGTCCCTGAGAATCGAGTACCGGCACAGTTTCGGTGAACCTGCCTGATCCGGTGATATGGATCACACCTGTCACCGGATCATCAGCTGCCATCTGCGTGACGTATTCCACGACGCCACCGCGGTGCTCGTAACGCTCGACCTCTCCGCCAGCACGCCTATCTAGCAGGCTGACTTTCAGCCCGGGAACGAGAAAGGAGGTCTGGATCAGGCGCTGTCTGATCGCCTCGATGTCATAGTCGGCGTCTTTGGTGAACACCTGGGAATCTGCCCACCACCTCACGACGGTTCCGGATTTCTTACGAGGCGCCCCCCCGGAGACCGTCAAGCCGGACTTCCTCGTGAACGATGCTTGGGGTCCGTCCCCGTCGAAAACGCCAGGCAGCCCGCGCCGGAACGACATCACATGGGATTTTCCGCCCCGCAGAACCGTGACGTCCATCCGTGCCGAAAGCGCGTTGACCACAGACGCTCCTACGCCGTGCAGTCCACCTGATACGTCATAGGAGGACCCACCGAATTTGCCGCCGGCGTGCAGCTTGGTCATCACTACCTCGACGCCGCTGAGCTTGGTCTTCGGTTCGATATCCACCGGGATGCCCCGCCCGTCGTCTCGGACCTCAGCGGAGCCGTCCTCGTGGATGACCACCTCGATCGACGAGCACCAACCGCCCATGGCTTCATCAACCGCGTTATCGACGATCTCCCACAGACAGTGCATCAGTCCACGACCGTCGTTGGAGCCGATGTACATGCCCGGCCGCTTACGAACCGCCTCCAGGCCTTCCAGAACCGCCAGATCGCGCGCGCTGTAGGCAGACCCCGAGTCGGGCTTTACCCTCGCGCTGGTCGACGCCTTCCGGGGGCTCACGCTGCACTCCTCATCGCCGGTCAGAGTATCCGGTCGACCTGTGTGATCAGCGTCACCGCCACGCCGGTACCGAACGTGCCGATGCGCGGGAATATCCCCCGGGTGTGACAATGTTGTACGCATCAGGAACCACCCGCACCACCTCGTGTTGTCCCCGCGACAGCCACGCACCATCGACCATAAGGAAGCGGCCCGCCACCGGGCCCAACGACTTGGGAGGAACGCGATGCCCACCATGGCCCCCACCAGCGCCCTCGACGCTACCGATCGCTGCGATCGCTGCGGTGCTCAGGCCTATGTGCGAGTCATGCTTCCCGGCGGCGGTGAATTGCATTTCTGCGGTCACCATTGGAACCGGCACGGCGATTCGCTGCGCAGCCAAGCGGTCGAGATCACCGATGAAACGCACCGGCTTGTGGACTCGGTCGTCGAGCCCGAGCCATCCGAACGCTAGCGTCGGCCGACCCGGCGACGACCGGCACGGGCCATCACTGGCCCCCTCGTCGACAATCCCCTAATCGAGGTAGTCGCGCAGCACCTGCGACCGGCTGGGGTGACGCAGTTTGCTCATCGTCTTGCTTTCGATCTGGCGGATGCGTTCGCGCGTGACCCCGTAGACCTTGCCGATTTCATCGAGTGTCTTGGGTTGACCATCGGTGAGACCGAATCGCATGCGGACGACCCCTGCCTCGCGGTCTGACAGGGTGTCCAGGACTGACTCCAACTGCTCTTGCAGGAGCGTGAAGGAGACGGCATCGCTGGGCACGATCGCCTCAGAGTCCTCGATGAGGTCGCCGAACTCGCTGTCGCCGTCTTCACCGAGCGGGGTATGCAGCGAAATCGGTTCACGGCCGTATTTTTGAACTTCCACGACCTTTTCTGGGGTCATGTCCAGTTCGGCGGCCAGCTCCTCGGGAGTCGGCTCTCGACCAAGGTCTTGCAGCATTTGGCGCTGCACCCGGGCAAGCTTGTTGATCACCTCCACCATGTGAACCGGGATACGGATCGTGCGGGCCTGATCGGCCATTGCCCTGGTGATCGCCTGTCGAATCCACCAGGTGGCATAGGTGGAGAACTTGTATCCCTTGGTGTAGTCGAACTTCTCGACCGCTCGGATCAGGCCCAGGTTGCCCTCCTGGATGAGATCCAAGAACAGCATTCCCCGGCCGGTATACCGCTTCGCCAGCGACACCACCAAGCGTAGGTTCGCCTCCAGCAGGTGATTCTTCGCTCGACGCCCATCCTCGGCGATCCACCCCAGATCCGCTTCCAACCGAGCGGCGATCTTCTTTCCGGAGTTCAGCTTTTCCTCGGCGAACAGGCCAGCCTCGATCCGTTTGGCCAACTCAACCTCCTGCTCGGCGTTGAGCAGGGGAACCTTGCCGATTTGCTTGAGATAATCCTTAACCGGGTCCGCGGTCGCTCCCGCTTGGGTGACCTGCTGGACGGGCTCATCGGTGTCGTCGACATCCGAGAGCACGATCTCCTCCCCCTGCGGCGCTGCCTTGGGCTCGTCACCTTCCAGGCCGGCGAGGTCCTCGGCAAGATCGGCCTCGAGTTCAGCCTCGAGACCGGCCGCCGCCTTCAAGTCGAGTTCCTCTTCAGGGGCTTTACCACC
Source organism: Candidatus Nanopelagicales bacterium (assembly GCA_018399515.1). GTDB lineage: Bacteria > Actinomycetota > Actinomycetes > S36-B12 > S36-B12 > M55B157. Next base: position 184 of record JAGYOB010000200.1, on the reverse strand, counting down.
AGCAGGGGAAACACCATCCGCCGGTGAGTTTGCGGCGGTCGTCGCCTTTGCGCCAGCTGCTTTCTTGGCGGGCGCGCCCTTCTTGGCGGGTGCTGCTTTCTTGGCGGGTGCTGCTTTCTTGGCCGGCGCTGCCTTCTTCGCGGGTGCGGCCTTCTTGGCCGGTGCGGCCTTCTTCGCGGGCGCT
>JAGYOB010000199.1 GCA_018399515.1 Candidatus Nanopelagicales bacterium | reverse complement strand
GGCAGCCGTACTTGTTATCGAACTTGCTCTTGGTGACCGCATCGTTGACGTTGATCGCCGGGAACAGCAGGCTCCCATCGCGCATCATCTCGTAGAGCCGGTGCACGCCGGTTGTCGTCTCCTCTGTCACACCCTTGATGTCGGCGGCGATCCGGGTGAACCGCGTCGAGTCATTGGCCAGCGACTCCCGCAGGGTGTGCAAGATGACGCGGTATTCCTCGGAGTCGGACTCATCGGCAGACGGCACGGCGCCCGCTGCCTCGAATTGCACGCCCTTGTGCACCAGCAGCGTCGCGTCACCGCCGTCGTCGAGGATCATGTTGGGGCCGGCACCGTCGGGCCAGGTCAGCACCTGCTCGGTGCACCACCAGTACTCCTCGAGGGTCTCGCCCTTCCATGCGTACACGGGCACGCCCCGAAGATCGTCGAGGGTGCCATCCGGGCCGACGACGACTGCCGCGGCAGCGGCGTCCTGGGTCGAGAAGATGTTGCACGAAGCCCAGCGCACCTGCGCGCCGAGTGCCACGAGCGTCTCGATCAAGACCGCAGTCTGGACGGTCATGTGCAGTGAGCCGGTGATCCGGGCACCCCGCAGCGGCTGTGTCGCGCCGAACTCCTCGCGCATCGCCATCAGGCCGGGCATCTCGTGCTCGGCGAGACGGATCTCGTCGCGGCCGAGCGCGGCGAGGGATAAATCGGCGACCTTGTAGTCGTTGGTCAGGCTGTAGTCACTCATAGGGATGAACTCCGGTGTCCTCGTGGGTCAGCGCGATGATCCTCACGCTGATCGTCGTCTTCGGGTGGTGGTGTGCCGACGCGGATGTCGACATGACCCCACTCGGCGAACGTCACGAGGCTTCGATAGCCCGACGGCGGGTCGTTCTCAGTCAGAATATTACCGTCGCCATCCACATTCGTCGCGCCAGGTTGGGTGGGTGTGCCAGCAGGCGAGCATGCTCACCGGCCATGGTGGGAGTCCTGGGGCAGTTCACCGCCCAGTTCGGTCGGGATCTGCTCGATGTGGTCGCCCCGCGCGATTGCCTTTCGTGCTCGGCACCCGGGCGCACGCTGTGTGCGCGATGCACGGCGGTGGTGCTGGCATCGCGCCCGCTCGTGGATCATCGCCGCGTCGGCCGCCCCATGCTGATGGGCGGCTGGCTCGAGGGTGCCCTGGGTGCCGCGGTGCGCGGCTACAAGTCCGGAGCCGGACGCGGCCTAGCGCGCCCACTGTCAGTCGTTCTCGCTGCGGCGATCGAGGAACTGCTCGTCGGGGAGGGATCGCCCCCCGACATCGCTTCGGGTGAGCTCGGTTGTCGGCTCGTCGCGGTACCTCCGTCGCTGCGCGCGAGGTGGACCAGGGGAGACGATGTGCTGGGCAACGTCGTCGATCTGGCCGGGGCTGCGCTCCGTCGACGGGGCTTTGCCGCCGATCGGGTCCGCTGGCTGGAGCCGGCTCGGCTGGTCCGTGACCAGCGCGGTCTGGGTGCCCGCAGTCGACGACTCAACGTCGAGGGGTCCCTGCGAGTTCGTCCGGGCGCTCACGGCGCCGTGCGGGCGGGGAACCCACCCGTGATCGTCGTCGATGATGTGGTGACGACGGGTGCGACGTTGCGTGAGGCGATCCGAGCCCTCACGCAGGGGGCTCAGGGTGCTGGCGCAGGTTCGGTCGCAGGTTGCGGCCCAATCATCCTCGGCGCCGCGGTCATCGCAGCCACCCGCGACCACCACCCCCACCC
>JAGYOB010000198.1 GCA_018399515.1 Candidatus Nanopelagicales bacterium | reverse complement strand
GGACTGTGGGAGTTTCCCGGAGGCAAGGTCGAAGGCGATGAGACGCACGCTGCGGCCCTGGTCCGAGAGATCACCGAGGAACTGGGCTGCCAGATCGAGGTGGGTGACTTCATCACATCGACGCGACACAGTGGCGATTCGATGACCATCACCTTGCACACGTACTTCTGCAGCATCGTGTCCGGAGAGCCGGTGGCACTGGAGCACCACAAGCTCTCATGGTTTGGCCCCGACGACCTGATGACGCTGAAGTGGGCACCAGCCGACATTCCGACTGTAGAGCGGATTCAGCGGGGTAACTGATCATCCCTGATGCAAGCGGCGAGGAAAGTTGCGACGAGAAATTGGTTGACCATGCTCGCGCACCGCTGTTAGTTTCCGGCGCATCGGTGCTCGTCCACGAAGGAGTCCCCCCATGTCCACAGAAACTCTCACCGTCTCCGTCCCACACCTGGGGGGCTCCGTCGTCGGTTACCGGTTCGGGGCGCCTTACAACCCCGAACTGCCGACCCTGGTCATGGTCAATTCGTTCAGTACCAGCGTGGATTTGTACCGCCCGCAGTTCGAAGACGCAGAACTGATGAAGACCGCCAACCTGCTGGCCCTGGAGCTCTACGGACATGGGCAGACCCGGGCCACCTATGAGCAGTTCACCTACTGGGACACCGCGGTTGCGAATCTGCAGGCGCTCGAAGCTCTGGGTATCGACGAGGCTTTCGTGCTGGGCACCTCGCAGGGCGGTTGGATCGCCGCACGCATGGCGATGCTCGCCCCCGACGTGATCAAGGGAATCATTCCGCTGGGCACCTCGATGGATAACGAGAGTGAGCGAAGCCGGAATCTGGGCTGCTGGGATGGGATCGCGTTCTGCTCACCCTCGATCGAGCAGTTGAGTGAGCCGGTCGGTGACGACTGGGTCGTGCCGACGGAGTTCGTGGACGCGGTGCTGGGAGCAGGTCTCGGCGAGAACGTCACAGATGAAGAGCGTGCGTTCTGGCACGCGACCCACCAGCGCAATTACACCGGCGACGAGGGCCGCAAGCGGCTCCTGATCAGCACCATCAACCTGCGCGACCGGGATGGATTGCAGGCACGGCTCAGCGGTGTCACATGCCCTGTGCTGTGGCTGCAGGGTACGGCCGATGCGGTGTATTCGGTGGCTAATGCCGAGGAAGAGATCGAGATGTTCACCCAATCACCGGATGCTCAACTGCGGATCATCGAAGACGGGCAGCACTTCCTCAGCGCCTCCGACCCTGAGGTCGTCAACTCCGCAGCCGTGGAGTTCATTCGTCGCTGGGCGTAGGTGAAATTCTGGCCGGGGCTCCTCGCAGAATGGGATCAGGAACGATCTCGACTCACCAGTTGATCAGCAGCCGGTTCTCCTTGTCGCGGAAACTGCCGACCAGGATCATGATGAAGTCGATCAGCGCCCAGATGCCCAACCCACCAAGAGTGAAGATCTGCGCGATGCCGGTGCCGACCTTGCCGACATAGAAACGATGCACACCGAAGACTCCGAGGAACCAGGCCAGGATTGCCGCAGCGGCCCGTGACTTCGGGCTGATCGGCTCACCGGTCGCCGTCATCGTGGGCTTGACCATGACGCCTGATTGGACGGCCATCGTTGCCGTCGACATCGGACGAGTCTGGCCGCTCCACTGGGTGCCGTCCCAGTAGGACTCGGTGGGGCTGCCGTCGGGATTGGCATACCAACCGGCAGGAGTGTTGGTGGTCGGCTGTTCACTCATGGTCGAAACCTCATTCATCGTCAGGCTGTCGGCGAGCGTCACGTGCGCGACCTAGTCTGACAGAACGACAGACCGGTGTACAAAATCTAATGATTTTCGTACGATATGGGGCATGGCGACCATGGGAAGTAGCGAAGCACGGGGGTCGTTTCCCGAAGTGATCGAACTCGCCCAGTCTGAGGCCGTCACCATCGAACGCCACCAACAGCCGGTGGCTGTTGTCATCAGCCCCGAGCGCCATGCGGAATTGACCGATGCCTGGGAAGAAATCCAAGACATGGCTGCTTTCGATGCGGCACTGATTGAAGAAGGTGAATCCATTCCCTGGGAGCAGGTCAAAACTGACCTCGGCTGGACATGACCTACCGGATCGAACTGCGACCAGCCGCGGTCAAGGGATTACGGCGGATCAATCCAGCTGATGCCCAGCGAATTCGTGGGGCGATCGCACTCCTCGCAACGGATCCGCGCCCACCGGCGAGTCGACCTCTGCGCGGTCGTGATGGTTGGCGACTGCGCGTTGGCGACTACCGCATCCTGTACACGATCAACGACGGCACACTTGTGATCGTGGTCGTGACCATCGGACACCGTCGCGACATCTACGCGCGGTCCAGCGATTAGGGAATTCTCCCACCATCGCGTATCGTTGGATCCCGCACCGCAACCGTGTGTGCTTCTTGGGTTGAGAATCGACCCACTTGCGAGTCTTTGCATCCCCGGATGGAATCTGCATCCGGTTCCACGAGACGCGCTTGTCTCGTGTGAGGAAATTGCTATGTCTTTTATCGACCTTGGAGTCAACCCTGCCCTGGCCACGGCGCTCGCCCGCCAGGGCATCGATTCCCCCTTCCCTATCCAAACGGCGACCCTGCCTGATGCCATCGCCGGCCGCGATGTGCTCGGCCGCGGCCAGACCGGTTCGGGTAAGACGCTGGCCTTCGGGTTGGCGCTGCTCACCCGGTTGGCCGGCCGACGCGCGAAGCCGCACAAGCCCCTCGGCCTGATCCTGGCGCCGACCCGTGAACTCGCGATGCAGATCAATGATT
>JAGYOB010000197.1 GCA_018399515.1 Candidatus Nanopelagicales bacterium | reverse complement strand
TATCTGCACGACGACCTGCGACCGATCCTCGCCGAAACCTACGGCGTCGTGGTGTTCCACGAGCAGGTGCTGCGCATCATCGCCACGATGACCGGGTGCTCCCTAGCCGAGGCTGACGAAACACGACGCAGCATGAAGAACCCCGATGTGCGCACCGAGATCCAGCAGTGGTTCGTTCCCACCGCGCGCCATCGCGGTTACGACGACACCACCGTCGATGCAGTGTGGGAAGTACTCGAAGCATTCGCCTCCTTCGGGTTCTGCAAGGCCCATGCCGCCGCGTTCGCGCTACCGACCTATCAATCGGCGTGGTTCAAAGCCCATCATCCGGCGGCGTTCCTCGCCGGTGTCCTCACCCACGATCCCGGCATGTATCCCAAGCGACTCATCCTCGACGATGCACGCAACCTCGGTATCACGATCCTCGGTCTCGACGTCAATGTCAGCGACCACTGCTACCGCGTGGAGCGGGTGCCCGGCGGTTACGGCATCCGTCTGTCGCTGCTCGACGTGTCGGGAATATCGACCGAATACGTCGAGCGCATCGTGGCACAGCGGCCCTACGCCGATCTGGCTGACTTTCAGCACCGTGTCGGATTGCCGTTGGCATTGAGCGAGAAACTCATCCGCGCCGGAGCCTTCGACGAGATATACGCGCTGAGTCGAACGCCGGACACACGTGGCGGTGAGCAGATCACCCACCGTGATCTGCTGCTGCAGGCTGCCGATCTGGCTCGAGGGTCTCGTCGTGGTGGATGTGCGCGGGCGCAGATCGAACCGAGTGGAATCATCGAGCAACTCAGCTTCGATTCCCTCGCGGCGACCGAGCAGACTCAACCCCCTGCGCTCACCGGATTACCGGCTGTGACCGACGCTGAACGTGTCGATGCCGAACTTCAGATACTCGGTCTCGATGTCACCCGCCACGTCGTGGACTTCCACGCCGACCTGCTCGATCGCCTCGCAGTGACGCGCTCCCGTGACCTACTGCGATGTCGCACGCGCGCCACCGTGTTCGTCGCCGGAGTCGTGATCGTGAACCAGACGCCACCGGTGCGCAGCGGGCGTCGTGTCATCTTCACCACCCTCGACGACGCCACCGGTCCGATCGACGTCGCCTTCTTCGACGATGTGCAGCATGCGTGCGCCACGACGGTCTTCACCGCTGACATGCTGCTCGTGCGCGGCATCACCCGACGTACCGGACCTCGCGGGATCTCGATTCGCGCCACCGCCTGCTGGGATCTTGAGGAAGTGCAGCGCGTCTGGCGCGATCACGGCCTGGCGGATGTGCGCGCGATGCTCGGTGCTGGCCGCGATGTGGCGCACAATGGGGCTGTGCGTCATCCCTATCTGCTCCCAGGATCCCACTGATGAGCCGCCGGCAACTCGGGCGCCCGGCGGCTGCGGCGAACCTGGGTGATGACGACACCGACTGCACGATCTTGCACGTCGACATGGATGCGTTCTACGCCTCCGTCGAATTGATCGATCGCCCGGATCTGCATGGTCGGGCCGTCATCGTCGGCGGTGGAGAGCGTGGCGTCGTGCTGTCGGCGA
>JAGYOB010000196.1 GCA_018399515.1 Candidatus Nanopelagicales bacterium | reverse complement strand
CCCACAAGGCTATTGTTTTTCGCAGCAGATGAGTGCTTTTCTACGAATTATGCATGGAGGAAAGAGTGCGCGTTCTCATCATCGGGGGCGGTATGGCCGGCTGGACCCTGGCAGGGCTCCTTCTGCGTCGCGACATCACCCCCACGATCGTCGAGCGGGCCGAGGAGTACTCACGTGTGGGGTTCTGGATCGGGTTGTATCCGTTCAGCGCGAACACCCTGCGCGAGACGGGTGTCTACGACCGATATGCGACGGGCTCACTCGCCCAAGAGCACTACGTCATGCGGGATAGTTCGGGAACCGACCTGCAGGACATGTCCTTCGCCGAGGTGCTCGGGCGAATCCACGGATTCATGGGCGGACTGCAGCGAGCAGACCTGCTCGACATCCTGCGCACGGGTGGCGACGGAGCCGATGTTCGCATGGGCACGACGGTGACGGCGCTGGAGCAGACCGATGACATCGTGCATGTGACGTTCTCCGATGCAACGACCGGTGAATTCGACGTCGTGCTCGCCTGCGATGGCATCCACTCTGCGACGCGCACGCTGCTGACCGGTGACCCACAGCAGGGCTTGACCGACTGGGGATACACCGCCTTCACCTGGTGGACACCGCGCCAGGATGCGATAGCCAATAATTGCGTGGAGTACTGGGGCGCCGGTGGCCTGTTCGGTCTGTATCCACTCACCGACCGCATCAACGCCATCGCGGGGATGCCGACACCGGACGGCCTTGCCGACATGAGCCAGGAGCAGATTGTGACTGCGGTGCGGCAGCATTTCGCTGATTATCCCGAGTCGGTGCAGACAGCACTCGCACACGCAGCAGATGACACGGTGTTCCCCTGGGCAATGGTCGACCAGAAGGCGCACGAGTGGATCCACGGTCGCGTCGCACTCGTCGGCGATGCAGCGACGGGATTCCTACCCACGGCAGGGGTCGGTGCATCCAATGCCATCAAATCCGCAGCCGTGCTCGCTGACGAACTCGGCCGAGCCGATGCGTCGACGATCCCGCTTGCACTCAATCTGTGGGAGCAGCGCGTCCGGGCGAAAGTCGAGGCGAACCAGGCGGCGTCACGCACACTCGCGAAGATGATGTTCGTCAAGGGCCACACGGTGGCGAAGGTGCGCGACACGATGCTCAAGCACTATCCGGTGGAGAAAGTCGCCAAGGACGTGCTGCATTCGAATACGCAGGCGTGGTGACAGTCCAATGACTGGCTCGCGCTATCGAACGACGTTCAATCCGGCGACGGGTGAGCACATCCAGTACACGGTCACCGGTCGAGAATCCGATGGCGCGGTCGTCCGCTATCGCTGGGTCAGCGATTCCGGCGGGCGCATCGTCGAGCACACCCATCCATCATGCACCGAGGTGTTCACGATCCTCGATGGCGAGGCGACCATGGTCGTCGCCGGTGAACGTATCGTGCTCGGTCCCGGACAGTCGGCCGTCGTACCGGCTGGCGTCGTGCACAGTGAAGCGAACCTCACCGGGCAGATCGTGCGCGGAGTGGTGGAGTTGACTCCCGCTTCACAAACCGCCGAACTCCACGATGCTTTAGCGGGGATTTCCTCCGACCTGCCGCACACTCCCACCGGCGCACCGAAGAATCCCCTGCAGCTCGGGGCGACGTTCTGGGCTTTCCGCGATGACATCCGCGCGACGAGCCCCCCGATCTGGCTGCAGAACATCATGCTGCCGGTCCTCGCGGGCGCCGCGCGGATCGCAGGGGTGCGCCCGATGCGGCCGGAATGGATCAGCCGACTCGGCGATAGTGAACCCGACGCGCCGCTGTTGTTCGATGAGAACGATGACGCCGCACTGCTGCGCACGGTCGGCTACACCCGCGGACTCACCGACCCCCACCCGCTTCGGGGTTAGCCGCAGAGTTGGCGGACCAGCGGCCAAAGAGACCTGACACCCGGTCTTTTCGGTCGTCATCGGGGCCTAAAC
>JAGYOB010000195.1 GCA_018399515.1 Candidatus Nanopelagicales bacterium | reverse complement strand
GCACGGCCCCGTTGTGTAGCGGCCTAGCACGCCGCCCTCTCAAGGCGGTAGCGCGGGTTCGAATCCCGTCGGGGCTACGCGAGGCAGGATGACCGGCCCCCGCGGTTGCTGCTGCGGGGGCCGGTCATGCTTGGTGTCCAATGACTCCGGCACTGGGAGGAAACGATGGGGCGAACACTGGCGCAGAAGGTCTGGGATGACCACGTCGTCCGGCGGGCCGAGGGGGAGCCCGATCTGCTCTACATCGACATGCACCTCACCCACGAGGTGACCAGCCCACAGGCCTTCGACGGTCTTCGTTCGGCGGGGCGGCCGGTGCGACGCACCGACTTGACGTTGGCGACCGAGGATCACAACGTGCCGACGATCGACATCGACAAGCCGATCGCCGATCCGGTGTCGCGCGCCCAGATCGATGCGTTGCGCGCTAACGCCGAGGAATTCGACATCCCGATCTTCCCGCTCGGCAGTGTCGAACAGGGCATCGTGCACGTGGTCGGCCCACAGCTGGGGCTCACCCAGCCGGGTATGACCATCGTCTGCGGTGACTCCCACACATCGACCCACGGCGCATTCGGTGCCCTGGCCTTCGGGATCGGTACGAGCGAGGTCGAGCATGTTCTCGCTACCCAGACACTCCCACTCAAGCCGTTCAAGACGATGGCGGTGACCGTCCGCGGAGATCTGCCGTCGGATGTCACCGCGAAGGACATCATCCTCGCCGTCATCGCCAAGATCGGAACCGGCGGCGGCCAGGGTCACGTGATCGAGTACCGCGGTGACGCGATCCGGTCGCTGTCGATGGAAGGCCGGATGACGCTGTGCAATATGTCGATCGAAGCCGGTGCCCGCGCCGGCATGATCGCTCCCGACGAGACCACCTTCGCCTATGTTCAGGGCCGACCTCATGCCCCCAGCGGAGCGGACTGGGACGCGGCCGTTGATTATTGGCGCAGCCTGGGAACCGACGGCGACGCGGTGTTCGACACCGAGGTCGTCATCGATGCCACCACACTGTCCCCGTTCGTCACCTGGGGCACGAACCCCGGTCAGGGGCTCCCCCTCAGCGCATCTGTTCCGTCACCGGACGATGCGCGCGATGAGACCGAGCGCATCGCCATCGAGCGCGCCTTGGAATACATGGACCTGACTCCGGGTATGCCGCTGAAGGACATCACTGTCGACACCGTGTTCGTCGGATCATGCACGAACGGCCGGCTGGAGGACCTCCGTGCCGTCGCGCAGATCCTTGACGGGCGCAAGGTCGCAGACGGCGTGCGCATGCTTGTGGTGCCCGGTTCGGCGCGGGTTCGCCTGGAGGCCCACGCCGAGGGTCTCGATGAGATCTTCCGTACGGCTGGAGCTGAATGGCGCGAGGCAGGATGCTCGATGTGTCTGGGCATGAATCCCGACAAGCTGCAGCCGGGTCAGCGCAGCGCCTCAACGTCCAATCGAAATTTCGAAGGCCGACAGGGCCCCGGCGGGCGCACCCACCTGGTGTCACCCGAGGTGGCTGCTGCCACAGCTGTCCTGGGTCACCTCGCCGCTCCGGCTGACCTGTCCTAACGCAAGCCCCACCTCGAAAGGCGATCGAGCACATGGAGAAGTTCCTCGTTCACACGGGCACCGCGGTTCCGCTGCGCCGCAGCAACGTCGACACCGACCAGATCATCCCTGCTGAATACCTTAAGCGCGTCACCCGACACGGATTCGAAGACGGACTGTTCAAAGGCTGGCGAGCCGATCCGAACTTCGTGTTGAATCAGCCCCAGTTCGCCGGTGCCACGATCCTCGTTGCCGGACCCGACTTCGGGACCGGGTCTTCTCGCGAACATGCGGTGTGGGCGCTACAGGACTACGGATTCGCCGTGGTCATCTCGCCACGTTTCGCCGATATCTTCCGCGGAAACTCAGGCAAGGCCGGTCTGTTGACCGCGGCCGTCGATCAAGAGGTCGTCGAGGATCTGTGGGCCCGAATCGAAACTGACCCGGCGATGCCCATAACCGTCGATCTGGAGCAGTTGACGATCGGCTATGCCGGGGAGTCGGCTCCCTTCGATGTCGATGGCTATGTTCGCTGGCGCCTCATGGAGGGGTTGGATGACATCGGGATCACACTGCGCTACGCCGATGACATCGCCGACTTCGAAGCTCGCCGCCACCGATTCCTGCCGACATCTCGATAGCCGTCGGATCCGTCGCGGGTGGGCAGATAGCCCCGGGCGGGCAACGGTTTTCGCCCCGGCGTGGCGGGTCCGGCGTGACGGTGGAGACGCACTAGGGTGGGCAGCATCGGCCATCGAGGCCGAGCCGATCCCATCCATGTGCGAAAGAGGACTCTAGTGAACAAGGCGGATTTGATCGACGCTGTCGCAGTGCAGCTCGATGCGAGCAAGAAGGACGTCACCGAGGTCGTCGAGACGCTCCTCCACGAGGTCAAGAAGTCCATCGCCCGCGGCGAGAAAGTCGCCCTGAGCGGCTTCGGTGTCTTCGAGCGCCAGTCCCGGGCGGCCCGCACAGGGCGCAACCCACGGACCGGCGAGGCGGTGAAGATCAGGGCCACCAAGTTGCCGAAGTTCCGCCCCGGTGCGGAGTTCAAGGCCGTTGTGTCCGGCGTGAAGAGCGCTGCTTCGGGTACGGCCAAGAAGGCTCCGGCGAAGAAGGCGGCAGCGAAGAAGGCCCCAGCGAAGAAGGCGGCAGCGAAGAAGGCTCCGGCGAAGAAGGCTCCGGCGAAGAAGGCGCCTGCGCGGAAGGCTCCGGCCAAGAAGACGGCCGCGAAGAAGACGACGCGTCGCTAGTAATCATCCGACGGTGGCCCGGGCGTATATCGCCTGGGCCACCGTCGTTTTCGTGCTGGCAGGTGGTTAGCTCAGGTGGTTAGCTGTCGAGTAGCGCGCGGGTGTTGGTACCGACTCCCAGCCGCTGGGCATCCCACAGGTCGACCTCGGTGTCGACATCACAGCGCAATCCCGGTACCGGCAGATGGGCCAGGTCGATGGCCCCCAGGGCGACGTGGGCGGCCCGAGATCGATGCCCGAATCGATGCTGCAGGTCGTGGTGTCGCAGACTCATGAGCATCGTGGTCCCGGTCCCGGCGCGATCGCAGATCATGCTCCAGTGATGGCTCGCCCCGGAGGTCAAGGCCATCGTGATCTCTTCTGGTCGCACCGCGGGCAGATCGCAGACGACGACCGCTACTCGATGATCCTGGTCGACAGCGTTCAGCCCGAGGTCGAGTGCGGTGCTCAGATCTGCGTGGGGGTCCGAAATCGAGCGGACCCGATCATCATCGGGTGCTCCCGCTGTATCTCCCACGACGATGACGCCCGCGACCAGCGGACTTGCCAGCACCGCTGTGAGCGCATCCCGGGTGAAGGCCTGCGCCAGTTCCAAGCGCTGGGGTGCCGCGATGGAACGCAGACGCGATTTCGCCATCGCCGCAGGCTTCACGGGCACGACGACCGTCCAGCCACCGCCGGGTGTCCGGCTGTCCGTTCGCACCGGCTCATCCAAGCACGCCCGACCTGTTGGGCTATTCAGGTGCAGGGCCGAAGGGGCTGATGGGGCCGATGGGGTGTCGTTCCTCTGACGCACCGGGTGTTCACCTGACAGACTGCGGTGGTTCGATATCGGCCGGTCGCGCAGTTATGTCGCGCGAGTATGACGACAGTGAGGGTGAACGGGTATGCAGGTCAGTCGGCAGCGACGAGGTGGACGGCTGGGTCCGGCCTTCCGGGTCGCGGTGGTCATCCTCAAGCCGTTCCTGACGATCTTCACCCGGCGCGAGTGGACCGGTTCGGCCAACCTTGCCGGCGACAGCGGCATCGTGCTCGCCACGAACCACCTGTCCTGGTTCGACCCCCTCATCATTTCTCATGTGCTGTGGGATAACGATCGACCGCCGAGGTTCTTGGCCAAGGATTCACTGTTCACCATTCCCTTCGTCGGATGGATCCTGCGCGGCACCGG
>JAGYOB010000194.1 GCA_018399515.1 Candidatus Nanopelagicales bacterium | reverse complement strand
CTGGGGATGGATGCTTTGGGGTTTTAATGTCATTGCCGGCATTATCGGTATGCCGCTGATCGTTCTCGGACGGTATTCGCCGCCGTTCCTGGATTGGATCGAGTCGGCTTCGATCACGACGTCCTTCACCGCGCCCGACACCGTTTTGCGTGGCACATCCCAGTGGGTCGCCTATATCGCTGATGGCGGTGTCCCGGTGTGGCCGAGTGGCTGGACTCTGGTCACCGAGCCGGCGCTCATCGCGGCTTCGGGTCTCATCGTGGCGATCGGAGCGGCCGGTCTGGCACTGACCCGGCCTTGGGGCCCGCGGTGGCGGACATTCCTCGTCGGCGGAGTGTTGATCGGTTGGATTGCGGTGGGGATCGGGCACATCGGACCCTGGCCGGGGCTCGGCGGCGATCTAGTGCGCTCGCTCCTGGACGGTGTGTTCGCGCCCCTGCGCAATACCCACAAATTCGAGGTCCTCATCCGATTGCCCATTGCTATCGGGGTGGCCTTCGCTGTCCAGTGGTTGCTGTCTGCGCGCACCAGAACGCAAGGTGCCCGTCGAGGACTCGCGACGATAGGCGTGGGCGCGCTCGTGGTCGCGATGACGGCGTCGGCGTGGCCGGCACTGTCGGGGGAACTCACTCGGGATCGCAGTTTCGCAGAGGTACCCCGATATTGGAATCAGGCGTCGGCATGGCTTGCCGAGCAGGATCCATCGGGTCGTGCCCTGGTGCTGCCCGGGGCGTCCTTCGGCATCTATAGCTGGGGCCGGATCAATGACGAACCGCTTCAGGCTCTCGGTGCAGCGCCCTGGGTCGTGCGCGATGCGGTGCCACTGGCCGGTGCGGGCGCCATCCGCTGGCTGGATGCCATTGCCGAACGTGTGGCGACCGGAAAGGGGTCGCCGGGCCTCTCGGCGGCGCTCAGTCGAGCGGGGATCGACTGGGTGGTGGTCCGTAGTGATCTTGATCGGCGGCGGTCGGGGTCGGCACGACCGGAGGCGATCGGCCAGGCGCTGGCACGGTCCGGTGGCTTATCCCCGGTCGTGCAATTCGGGCCGAGCCTGCCACCGTTTCGCACCGAAATGACGGTTGTCGATGCCGGCCTGGTCGGTGCGCTTCCGGCTGTGGAGATCTGGCAGGTCGACTCACCAGACGGTGGGCCCGATCCGCGCATCGCCCTACGGCCGGTGACCGATGTGCTCATCGTGAGCGGTGCGAGTGAGGCGATGGTGGATCTGGCCGATGCGGGGGTGATCGGATCCGGTTCGGTGGTCGTGCTGGACGGTGATGAGGGGGCTCTGATCGAGGCAGCTGACTCGTCGATGAAGGTGCGGCGAGCCATCACCGATACCAACCAGCGCAGCGAGGTCATCTTCGGACGCAGTGCGAATAATCGGACCAGTGTGCTCGCGTCAGATGCGGATTACTCAGCTGACCGCGCCGTTCACGATTACCTGCAGCGGCCGAACGTGGCTGACCCAAGACCCTTCCAGACAGTGGCTGAATTCGAGGGTGGGTCGCTGAGTGCATCGTCTTCGGGATCCGATGTCGACGCCTTGCGTGCCCGGGGTCCGCAATCGAGCCCGTTCTCGGCGATCGATGGCGACCTGGACACCGCGTGGCGGTCGGGGGACCCTGGCACCGGTGTCGGGCAGTGGTGGCAGGTGGACTGGTCGAATGTGGTGAGTATCGACCAGCAGGTCATCGGCGTGCGGTTGGTGAGCGGGGCGTCCGTTAATGATGATGACGCCACCGCTCCGGCCGTCATCGAGGTGACCACGGATCAAGGCAGTACCACGACGACGGTGACAAGCACCGAAGGTTGGCAGGACCTCGCCGTCATCACCGGCGACACGACCCGAATGCGGCTGACCATGGTTGAGACTCGCGGACCGGTGGACGGTAGCGGTGGCGGTTTCGGAATCCGTGAAATCCAGCTTCCCGCGCCGGTCACGCGATCCCTCGTGGCGCCCGGCATTCTCGATGGCGGCCCCGGGGTATTCACGGCACTGCGAGGGCAGCGATCGGGATGCTTGTCGGTCGACGGGATCAATCAGTGCGATGCGAACCTCGTGGTGCCAGGACCCGAAAGGGCAGGTATCGATCGGCAGTTCATGACAGCCCGCGCCGACGAGATGCGCATCGGCGTGCGGGT
>JAGYOB010000193.1 GCA_018399515.1 Candidatus Nanopelagicales bacterium | reverse complement strand
TGGAAACCTTCACCTCATCGTCTCCATGCGCTCACTGTAGGGCCTGTCGCGAGACCGCGATCAGGACTACCCTGGCGGATATGCAGACGGGTCCGCGGGTGCTCGCCATCGTTCTTGCCGGTGGTGCCGGCAAGCGGTTGCTCCCGTTGACCGCAGACCGCGCCAAGCCCGCCGTCCCCTTCGGCGGCGCCTATCGGCTGATCGACTTCGCCCTGTCCAATCTGATCAATGCCGGCTTGCGCAGGGTGTGCGTTCTGACCCAGTACAAGTCGCATTCCCTGGATCGCCACATCACGACCACCTGGCGGATGCCGACCCTGCTCGGCGACTACGTGACCCCGGTGCCCGCTCAGCAGCGGCTCGGGCCCCGGTGGTTCACCGGCAGTGCCGACGCCATCTTCCAAAGTCTGAATCTCATCAATGACGAGGCACCGGATTACGTCGCTGTTTTCGGTGCCGATCACGTGTATCGCATGGACCCCATGCAGATGATCATCGATCACATCGATGCCGGCGCGGGCGTCAGTGTGGCCGGGATCCGCCAACCTCGCGCCCTGGCTCACCAGTTCGGGGTTATCGAGACTGCCGACGATGGTCTGCACATTTCGCGATTCCTCGAAAAACCGGCCGATCCACCGGGCATCGTCGGGGACGAGGACAACTCCTATGTCTCGATGGGCAACTACCTGTTCGACACCGAGGTGCTCGTCGAGGCCCTGCGGGCCGACGCCGCCGATGACGGGTCGGTCCATGACATGGGCGGCAACATCATTCCAACACTCGTCGATGCGGGGCAGGCGATCGTGTACGACTTCGATCGCAACGAGGTCCCCGGCAGCACGGAGCGAGATCGTGGTTACTGGCGAGACGTCGGCACCCTTGACGCATATCACGATGCGCACATGGATCTGGTGTCAGTGCACCCGATCTTCAACCTGTACAACAGGAGTTGGCCGATCCTGACGCACCTGCCGCCGTATCCCCCAGCCAAATTCGTCGAGGGCGGTAACGCCCACGAGTCGATGGTCGGGGCCGGTTCGATCGTGTCGGGCGCGCACGTGCGCAACTCGGTGGTGAGTTTCGATGCGCAGATCGCCGGCGGGGCCTACGTCGAGTCGTCGGTCTTGATGCCGGGGGCACGCATCGGACGCAATGCTGTGGTGCGTCGAGCCATCATCGACAAGAACGTCATCGTCCCCGAGGGTGCGCAGATCGGTGTCGACCTGGATGCTGATCGCGAGCGGTACACGATCAGCGACGGCGGCATCGTCGTGCTGGGCAAAGGCATCGTGGCACAGCGGTGATGGCACCCATGAAGAAGGCCGTCGTCACCGGAGCTGGCCGGGGTCTGGGCACGGTGATCGCCCAACGGCTGCGAGCGGCCGGATATGACGTCATCGCCACGGACATCACCGGTGCGCCAGAAGTCCTGGATGTCACCGATGCCCAGGCCTGTCGGGATCTGGCCGAACGGGTGCAGCCAGATGTCTGGGTCAACAATGCCGGGATCCTCGGCCAGGGCAATGCAGCAGATATCCCCGATGACCTTGTCGCCAACGTCGTGGCGGTCAATCTGCTCGGCGTGATGAACGGAACCCGTGCGGCGGTGTCAGTGATGCGCGAGCGCGAGGGTGGGCTGGGGGGCGGACGCATCGTGAACATCGGCTCGCTCGCATCGTGGGTGCCTGTTCCCGGCGAAGCGGTCTACGCCGCGACGAAAGCCGGTGTCTTGTCGTTCACCCTCGGCCTCGATGGGGACCTGCACGCCGACGGCGTCACGGGGATCCGCCTGAGCGTGATCTGCCCCGACGGGATGCTCACCCCGATGATCACCGATTGTCTTGACGACCCGGCGGTGGCGTTGAGTTTCACCGGGGTCCGGTTGACCACACCCGAGGAAGTCGCCGATGCCGTCGTCAGAGTCCTGCGCCGGCATCGACGCATCATCAGTGTGCCGCACTGGCGAGGGGCGCAGGTGAGAGCGTTTGGAGCCATCCCCGATGCGGTACTGCGAGCGGCGCCGGTGTTCAGGCGTCTGGGTCGGGCTCAGCAGGATCGAGTGCGTCGAGCTCGCTGAGCCGCTGCAGATCCTCCAGCGCATCGAACTCCGGCAGAAGCAGACCGGACAGATCGGCCGAGGAATACAGCAGCGCGTGGTCGCGTGCTTCCTCTCGAGCCGAGGCGACCTTCTGTCGGGCGGTGCCGACCCAACCGCAGGAGCAGACAGGGACAAGGAACGCCGTGCGCTGCTCGAGGCTCACCTCGTGCATCGGCAGTACCTCATCGTCACTGCGCCCGAAGTCCATGGATCCCAGGTTAGAGCCCCGCCGCCCGATGGGATGCATCCGCCGCGGTTAATGCTCGGTGAACGAACCCGCGACGCGCCATCGTGAGGAGTGCCTCCTAGGCTGGGGGTATGGCATGTGATGTGGAGAAGATCCAAACCGGAAACCGTTGGATCGTGTCGCGGTCGGTGGTCATCGACGCCCCCGCTGAGATGATCTTCGACATCCTGGCCGATCCGCGCCAACATGCTGCCTTCGACGGTTCGGGCACGGTGAAAGGCTCGGTCTCCGGTCCGCAGCGCCTCGGACTCGGCGATTCCTTCCGGATGGATATGAAGATGAAGGTGCCCTACCGGATCGGGAACACCGTCAAGGAATTCGACGAGGGCCGACGCATCGCCTGGGCCCACTTGGGCGGGCACCGCTGGCGCTATGAGCTCGAGCCACTGGACTCATCGCGCACGAGGGTCACCGAGACCTTCGATGCGACGACCGCCCGGTCCAAACTGCTATTGAAGGCCATGCGAGCCGATGCGCTGAACGCCAAGGCCATCGACGCCACACTGTGCCGACTGAAGGACTACACCGAGAGCACGCAGGGAGATCCAGCATGAGCGAGATCACCACGACGACCTACCAGGTGTCGGGAATGACCTGCCAGCACTGCGTCAATGCCGTCACCGGCGAACTCGATGCACTCCCTGCGGTGCAGTCTGTCGATGTGGATCTGGAGTCCGGTGCGGTCACCGTAACCAGCGACGGCCCCCTCGACGAACGAGTCGTCAAGGAGGCCGTCGAAGAAGCCGGCTACGAGCTGGTTTAGCCGAACCGACCCGAGACGTAGTTCTCGGTGCGCTCATCGTCGGGCTTGGAGAAGATCTTCGACGTGAGGTCGTATTCGACCAGCACACCCGTTCGTGAGCCCGTCTCGTCATTGGCCAGCACGGTGAAGAACGCCGTCCGATCGGCCACACGAGCCGCCTGCTGCATGTTGTGGGTCACGATCACGATGGTGTAGGTCTTCTTCAACTCCGCCATCAGGTCCTCGATGCGCCCCGTCGACACCGGGTCGAGGGCCGAGCACGGCTCATCCATCAAGATCACATCCGGCTGAACGGCGATGGCTCGTGCGATGCACAGGCGCTGCTGCTGACCACCGGACATGCCGTAGGCGTTGTCCTTGAGTCGATCCTTGACCTCGTCCCACAGTGCGGCCCCGCGCAGCGCCTCTTCGACCACGTCGTCGAGGTTGCCCTTGCGACCCTGGAGGCGCGGACCGAAGGCGACGTTGTCGTAGATCGACTTGGGGAACGGGTTCGGCTTCTGGAACACCATGCCGATAACCGTGCGGACCTGGACCGGATCCACCTTCGGTCCGTACATGTCCATGCCGTGGTAAAGCACGTCGCCTTCGACGCGAGCTCCCGGAATGAGGTCGTTCATGCGGTTCAGGGACCGCAGCAGCGTCGACTTGCCGCAACCGGAGGGTCCGATGAACGCGGTGATCTGGTTGTGCGGGATGGCCATGGACACATCTTTGACGGCGAGCATCTGGCCGTAGAACACGTTGACATCGCGCAACTCGAAGGTGTTCTTGGGCTCAGTGTCCACGGACGCGACTCTATCGGCTGAGACCTCGATGTCGGGAAGTGCCGGGCTGGGGGTGGTGGTCTCGCTCATCACCAGGTCCTCTCGAAACGGTTGCGCAGATAGATTGCTACGGAGTTGATCATGATCAGCAACAGCAGCATGACGACCACACCAGCGGCAGCGAGAACCTGGAGTTCTTCCTGCGGTCGCTTGGCATAGCTGTAGATCATCGTCGGCAGGGTGGAGTATCCGCCTTCGAAGAAACTCGGGTTGAAGGTGACGAAGGTGACCGCACCGACCAGCAGCAGCGGAGCTGCCTCGCCGATCGCTCGGGAGACCGCCAGGATCACCCCGGTGAGAATGCCCGGCAGTGCCGCGGGCAGCACCTGGCGCCACACCGCCTGCCACACCGTCGCACCCAGCGCCAACGACCCATCCCGGATCGATGACGGCACCGCACGAATGGCCTCGCGCGAGGCGAGGATCACCGTCGGCAGCACCAAGAGCGCCAAGGTCAGCGAACCAGCAGCGGCCACGAAGCCGAGGCTGAGTGGTCCGCGGACGATGAACGCCAGGCCGAGGATGCCGAACACGATGGAGGGCACACCGGCGAGGTTCTGGATGTTCAAGTCGACGAACCGATTGAACTTGTTCGCCGGGTTCGCGAACTGCTCCAGGTAGACAGCAGCACCCACACCCAGCGGCACGATCAGCAAGATCACCCCGCCGATCACGTACAGAGTGCCCAGGATCGCCGTGCGGTATCCCGCGTTCTCCGGCGTCACAATCGAGGGCACATTGGTCAACAGGTTGACGTTGAGCCGCGGACCGCCGGCAACGAACGCCCAGATGATCATCGCGGCGATCGCGATCAGCGCGATGCTCAAGCCGAACAGCAATAGGCCAAGGAAGATGGTGCCCTGGATCTTCTTCTTACGGTCACCGGAGGTGAACAGCGCCTCGGTGACGTCACGGGCCCCGCCGACAGCCACGCGCGTGCGTGGCGGTAGGGCGACTCGAGACGAGTAGTCAGGCTCGTCGGCCATCAGTCGTATACCTCCCGGTACTTCTTGACCAGGCGCATCGCGAGGACGTTCATGGCCAACGTCATGAGGAACAGCAGTGCGCCGACGGCGAAGATCGAGTCATAGGTGATGGTGCCCTGAGAGATGTCGCCGGTGGCGGTGCTGCCGATGTAGGCGGTCATCGTCTGGGTGCCCTTGGTCGGGTCGAAACTCAAGACCGGGTTGCCAGCGCCTGCGACAAGGAGCACGACCATCGTCTCGCCGATGGCGCGCGAGATCCCGAGGACGAAGGCAGCGATGATCCCGGAGATGGCAGCCGGAACGACCACCTTGACCGCGACCTCGAACTTCGTCGCTCCCATCGCATATGCGCCTTCGCGCAACGACCTTGGCACCGATCGCATCGCATCGTCAGAGACCGAGGCCACCAGGGGAACGATCAACAGGCCGACGGTGATTCCGGCTACGCCGATGGAGAAGGGGCCGGTCCAGGGCAGGAACGGGGTGAGATCGCGGATCAGGGGGGTGAGCACGTAGAAAGCGAACAGGCCGATGGCGACCGTGGGAAGCCCCTCGAGCACCTCGAGGATCGGCTTGATGGTCTTGCGCACCCGTGTCGGTGCGTATTCGGACAGGTAGATCGCCGAGGACAACCCCACGGGGACCGCAATGATGATGGCGAAAACCACCACGGTGAGGGTGCCCACCACGATGGGCAGCACCCCGTAGGACGGGTTCGCGAAGGCAGGGGCCCAGATGGTTCCGGTGAGGAACTCCCAGATCGAGACCGTCTGGAAGAAGCCGATGCTGGGCACGAGCAGCGAGATGACGATGCCGGTGGTGACCAGGATGGACAGCGTCGCCGTCGCCCACAGGACCGCCTTGATGATCTTCTCGCCGATACGAGGCCCGGGGGCCTCGAGGTTGCGGATTGGTGCTCCGCTGCTCGAGGCCCCCGGGGACACGACCTGTGTGGACATGGAGGAAAGGTATCCCTTGGTCTCAGACTCGCGTGTGTCGTATCAGTAATTCAGCTGATCAGCTGCCGGCCAGGGACTGGACCTTGGCGATCTGCTCAGCCTTCTGCTCATCGGTCAGACCAACCGCACCGGCGATGGTTGCGATCTGGTCGGAGTTGTTGATGTAGAACTCGAAGAACGCCACGGTGGCATCCTGCTGCAGGGCCTTGTCGCTGGCATACACGAACAGCGGGCGACCCAGCGGGGTGTAGATGCCGTTCTGGACATTCTCAATAGCCGGATCGATGCAGCCGTCGCCATTGTCGATGGCCAGACCCTTCACCTGGTCGCCAGCCTCCTGGTAGTAGGAGAACGGAATATATCCCATGGCGCCGACATCACCGATGATCGCGGTGACCGCAGCGTTGTCGTCCTCGCCAATGGAGGTGTAGTCGATGCGGATCTGACCCTCTTCACCGTTGATTTCCTCAGTGAAGAAGTCGAAGGTGCCCGAATCGGTACCGGGGCCGTAGAGGTTCAGCGGGGTGTCGGCGAAGTCGGCCGGCACATCAAGACCGGGGATCTGGCCCCACGTGGTGATGGACGAGCCGTCATCCCAGATGGCATTGAGCTGCTCGACGGTCATGCATGCAGCCGGAGCGTCAGCGTTGACCAGCACGGTCAACGCATCGTTCGCGACGGTGATGTTGTCATAGGCGATGCCGTTCTCGGCACACTGTTCGATTTCAGCTTCCTTGATGGCGCGGGATGCGTTGTTGCCATCGGTCTCGCCCTTGCAGAACTTCTCGAAGCCACCGCTGGTGCCGGACACCGCGACGGTGACCTGGACGCCAGGATTGGCCTGCATGAACAACTCTGCTGCCGGCTCGGTGAGCGGACCCACCGTGGAGGAGCCGTCGATGACGATCGAACCGGTCAGGTCGCCACCACCGGTCTCGGTGGGGGTGGGTGCCGCTGAAGTGGTGGCATCGCCGGTCGGAGTGGTGGTTTCTCCACCATCATCCGAGGAACCACCGCAGGCGGCGAGAACGAGTGCGCTGGTGAGCGCAGTGGCCGCGAAAGCGGCGCGACGGGTGACCTTCACCCTGAACCTCCTTGATGTCGGGGTCGAACGTGTCCGAACGTAGGCAGGCCCGGTGAAGCAATGGGAGGGTGAAGGTGAACTGCCAATGAACGCCATCCCAACTCTCAGGGCGGCCAGCGGGATACCCCCTGGGGTTTACAGTGTGTGCCGCTCGACAGCCACGATCCGGGGCAGATCCTGCCTATCGAAATGCCGGTGTACGACGAGAAAACCGCCGGGAGGCAACTTCTCATCCAGATCCCCCCGGCCTTTCCAACGCAGGCCGGCGATGGTTTCCACGAGCGTGGGGAGCACTGGACGGTGCGAGCAGACAACCACTCGGGCGGGGTCGGCCAGCAACGCCAGCATGCGTTTTGCTGCGCGTCTGGGGTGCTCGCCATGTCCGATCTCGCTCAACGTCGGTTCTGCGTGAACGGGTGCACCGATGGACTTGGCGAAACGCCGCACCGTTTCCGAACACCGCACCGAATCCGATGAGTGCACGTGTTCGATGCCGTAGGCCGCCAGCAAAGGCACGAGCCCCTTGGCTTGGGATCGCCCCTTACCCGACAACGGTCGCTGCGAATCGTCAGCGCCGTCGAAATCCGACCTCTTCAATGCCTGGGTATGACGCAGCAGAATAAGTGGGCTGGTCTCGGGCAGATCGACGGCCTGCCGCACGATGTCGGCATCGCGGGGATAGGTCAACATGCCGGCTGCCTCCTCGACGGCGACCCACCGCACCTCGTCGACCTCGTCGTCCGGTGCGAAACCTTCGACCGAGGCAACCTCTGCCCGCCAGTAGTCCACGATCTTTGCCCGACCCATCGCCTGGTAGGTCTGACGCATGAGCGGTGGGCCGAGCCGCGGAACGAGCCCGGTCTCCTCGTCGCATTCACGAACCGCGGCAGTAAGAACGTGCTCGCCGGGATCCACTTTGCCCTTCGGCAGCGACCAGTCAGCGCGATGCGGACGATGGATCAGCGCGGTTTCGGTTCCTCGCCGGCCCATGCGAAGCAGCACGACCCCGGCAGCATGCACCGGCTCAATAGAATGGGTACTGACCATGGCGGTGTCAGAGCATGCCCGAATGTCGCGCAGCCTTGCGCGCCCGGGGCCACGTCTTAGCGAGGAAGAGTTCACGATCGTCGAGTTCAGCAGCCACCTCGATCCCCTGCATGAGGCCGAGTCGGTAGCCGACGGGGCCGTCGGCGAGCCCAGCCAGCTCGCGCAGGGTCGTCTGGGCAACATGCGCATCCTGATGCGTGCCGAGCACCTCGGTGACATCTGACAGTGCCGAGGCGAAGGCATCGACGCGCTTGCCGAACACCGGCGCAAGGGCCTCAGCGGCGTAGCGGGCCTTCTTCGCCGTGATACGGGCCTCATGCCACTGCTCAGCGGGAGAGGCCACCTCGAGAACTTTCGCCTCGCGGGCCAGTCGCTTGAATGCTTTCGCCACCAGGGGTGGCAGGACCTGCGAACAGGGAGCCTGCGCGGCCTCGGTCAGGTGCGGGTCACCGACGGCAACCACCAGGGTCTGCGTCAACTGCGCGTAACGCTCGCTGGCGAGCACCGCGAGGGCTTCGTCCTCAGCCTGACGCATCCGCTGCTGCAGCACTGGATCGATGAACGACCTGACCACGACCCCGTCGCCAGGGTCGAGCAGCTCGGAATGCGCGTGCAGCCGGGCGATCATGACTTCGGTGTCTCGCGCGGCACCGAGCGAACTGGCTGCCCACGCGAGTTCGGCGCGCAGGTCATTGGCCCACTGGGCGTCCAGAATCGGACGGAACACCTGCAGTCCACTACGCAGTCGTCGGGCGGAGACTCGCAGTTGATGCACCGCATCGGGCAGCCCCCGGCGCAGCCGCACATCGTTGAGTAGGAACCGGCGGACATGCGTCGCAAGATGCGCCCGCACCGCTTCTCCCGCTGGCTCTCCGGGATCCGGCCAGCGCGCAGCCGGAACATCCGGTGGGGCGCTCGTTCGCGGGCCGAGGGCGGCAGCCGCCTTACTGGTGGTTCCCGGAACCGCACCGTGTTCGACCAGTGCGGCGACCACATCGTCGAGGACCGTCACATCGACCTCACCGTCGGGACCGGGCACTCCCTCGACCTCGATCTCGCGGAAGATCGCTGCTGTGCGGTCGCCGTCGAGTACCGCGACGGTGTCGTCGACGAGTTCAGCTGTTGCTCGACCATGCGCATCCATCAGCAGGATGGGAGTGCGTTCGGTACGCAGGGTGACGACCGGGTTCACATCAGCCTCGCGGATGAGCGCGCTGACGATGTCACGCAGTTCACCGGGAACCGTCGTCGCATCGGTCAGCGCCACCTGAATCTCGTCGCGGGTACCGGCGTCAGCTCCGTCGACGGGCAGTTTCATGTGCCAGCCTTCATCGGGACCACCCTCGCGCCGTCGCAGGGTCACTCCCCATCGGAACAGGCGCAGGTCGGAGGTGTCGTAGTAGGTGTTGAGCATCGTGAATGGGGGCTGCGCCTGCACCGTCGCGGCTCCCCAGGTGATGCCCGACAGTGGTGGTAGACGAAACAGCGCATGGACCCGCAGTTTGCGCTCCACCTCACGGTGGGTGGTGGGAGTGGTCATCGAGATCTCAGGCCAGTCGCCCTCGGCCGCGGCGGACCTCGATCAAGGTCTCCTGGATGTCACGCAGGGGCCGACCCTCGGCATCGTGAGTGCGCCGCAACCAGGTGCCATCGGGTTGGAGCAACCACGCGGCGGTGTCCGGCTCGAAGCCGAGGCTGATCAGTGCGTCGATCTCGCTGATGTGCTCGGCCGCCTTCATGCTCACCAGTGACTCCACGCGTCGATCGAGGTTGCGGTGCATGATGTCCGCCGAGCCGATCCACACCTCGGTGTCACCGCCGTTAGCGAACTCGTACACGCGGGAATGCTCGAGGAATCTTCCGAGGATGCTGATCACCTCGATGTTTTCGCTCAGGTCAGGCACCCCGGGTCGGATCGCACAGATACCGCGAACCCACACTCGAACGGGAACACCGGCCTGCGAGGCCCGGTACAGCGCATCGATGATCCGCTCGTCGACGATCGAGTTGCACTTGAATCGGATGCGAGCCGGTCGCCCGGCGCGATGATGCTCGATCTCGCGCTCGATCCGTTCGATGAGGCCGCTGCGGATCGAATGGGGCGCGACGAGCAACCGGTGGTACTCGGTGTTCATCGAATAGCCCGAGAGGACATTGAACAGATCGAGGACATCATCACCCACCTGCGGATCGCAGGTGAACAGCCCGAAATCCTCGTACAGGCGGGCAGTTTTCGGGTGGTAGTTACCGGTTCCGATGTGGCAGTACCGACGCAACTGATCGCCGTCGTCTCGCACGACGAGCGAGAGTTTGCTGTGCGTCTTCAATCCGACCAGTCCGTAGACGACATGCACGCCGGCTTCTTCGAGTTTGCGGGCCCACTCGATGTTGTTCTGCTCATCAAAACGAGCCTTGATCTCCACCAGCGCCAGCACCTGCTTGCCAGCCCGAGCTGCATCGATGAGCGCGTCCACGATCGGTGAATCCCCGCTTGTTCGATACAGCGTCTGCTTGATCGCGAGCACCTGCGGATCACGCGCGGCCTGTTCGAGGAACAATTGCACGCTTGTGGAGAACGAGTCGTAGGGGTGATGTACGAGGACGTCATGCTCGCGCATGACCGCCAGCACATCGGGGGCCGAGGCTGATTCGACCTCGGAGAGTTCACGACTGGTCTTGGGGACGAATTTCGGTTGGCGCAGATCGTCTCGATCGACCCCGTAGATCGCCCACAGCCCGGTCAGATCGAGCGGTCCGGGAAGCCGGAAGACCTCGTGTTCGTTGACACCGAGTTCCTCGACGAGCAATTCCAGAACATGCTGATCGATGGAGGCTTCGACCTCGAGTCGCACCGCAGGACCGAACCGGCGGCGCAGCAGTTCGCGCTCGAGTGCCTTCAGCAGGTTCTCAGCGTCGTCCTCCTCGACTTCGACATCTTCATTGCGGGTCACCCGGAACATGTGGTGCTGCAAGACCTCCATGCCGGGGAACAACTCATGCAGATGAGCGGCGATCACATCTTCCAGCGGCACGAAGCGCCCCTCGGAAAGCGCGACGAAACGTTGCAGTAGCGGCGGCACCTTCACTCGCGCGAACAGCTCCGCTCCTGTCGACGGATTGCGCACGACGACGGCGAGGTTCAACGACAGCCCGCTGATGTAGGGGAATGGGTGAGACGGGTCGACGGCTAGAGGGGTGAGGACCGGGAACACCCGCTCATCGAAGAACGCGTCCATCTCGGCTTTCTCTGCCGCCGACAGATCGTTCCAGTTCAGAATGTGAACGCCAGCCTCGGCTAGCTGCGGGCGGATCTCGTCGCGGAAGATCTCGGCGTGCTGGATTTGAAGCTCGTGGGCTCGCGCCCAGATAGCCTCCAGTACCTCGCGTGGTGTCAATCCACTCGCGGCCCGCACCGCGATTCCCGTCGCGATTCGGCGCTTGAGGCCCGCGACCCGCACCATGAAGAACTCGTCGAGGTTGCTGGCGAAAATCGCCAGGAACTTCGCCCGATCCAAGATCGGCAGGTTCGGATCCTCGGTCAACTCCAGCACCCGCTGGTTGAACGCCAACCAGGACAGTTCCCGGTCGAGGAAACGATCATCGGGCAGGGGCCCGAACTCGACGGCTACCTCTGCCGCATCACGCGCGTCGGTGTCGATCGCGGTCGTGGGCAGATCCGCCTGAGGCCCTTCCACCGTTGTCATAGGCTCAGAATCTCACACCACACGCGCTGGTATCGGGGCCTTCCGTCCCAAGTTGGGCCGCCATTCAACGGAGTTTCACCTGCGATAGAGGGTGTCGGTGTCCCAACGGGTGAAACCCAGGGATTCGTACAGGCCGATCGCGGCGGTATTACTCGCATCGACGTACAGCATGGCCTGCGCCAGTCCGGCGCGGCGAAGGTGCTCCAGCCCCGCGAGCACCAGGGCCCGCCCGAGACCCGTGCCGCGCCACAACGGTGCCACTGCCACCACGTACACCTCACCGATCGGCTCATGGCCGTGCGCATCGCGACCGTGCACCTTGGTCCAGTGGAACCCCGCGATCTGACCCTCATGACCGGGACGGGTGGATTCGGCGATCAAGAAACCCTGGGCGTCGAACCAGGACTCATGTAACCGTCGGCGCAGGTCCTCGATCGTCCACCCCGACTGATCGGGCAGGTCGGCGAAGGCCGCTGCGTTGACTTCGACCCAAGCCTCATCGTCGGCACCCGGTCGGAACGCTCGAACACTGATCCCGTCCGGCCAGGACGCGACCGGGAGGGGATCGGCCAGCGACCGATGCATTCGCCACAGCACGCGTGACTGCTCGAAACCCAATGAGCGTGCCAGATGAGCAGCATCGGCACGACCACCGTGCGCCCATAGGCGCAGCCGCCCGTCGGGGGACAACTCGATCAGTCGCTGCACGAGTACGTGCCCGACCCGTAGACGTCGATGATCGGGAGCGACGACGAGTTCACCTGACGACCCCTCCACGACATCGGTCGTGTCGAGGTGGGCATAGCCCACGAGGGTTCCGTTCGTGTGCGCTCTGATGTGCACGTCGTGATCGTCACCACCGTGGCGCAGATGCAAGAGCACGTGTTCGGACAGCGGGCTGACCCCATCAATAGCTGTTGCTTGTTCGACGAGCGCCAGCACCTCGGCCACCTCGGCATCGCCGAGACGGGTGTCGACACCCACGTCGACGGCAGTCACCGATGCCGATCGGAGGGAGCCGGACCGGGAGTACGAACGTCATCGGCGACTTGTTCATCACCATCGAGGGTCGCCACCGTGGCGTCATCGGGGCGCGCCGGCACGAATCGATACCCGACGTTGCGGACGGTTCCGATCAACGACTCGTACTCCGGACCGAGTTTGGCTCGCAATCGCCGCACGTGAACGTCAACGGTGCGGGTGCCCCCGAAATAGTCGTACCCCCACACCTCCTGCAGCAGTTGGGGGCGGGTGAAGACCCGACCGGGGTGCTGGGCGAGGAACCGCAGGAGTTCGAACTCCTTGAATGTCAGGTCCAATGCACGACCCCGGATCTTCGAGGAGTACCCCGCCTCGTCGATGGCGAGATCACCGCAGCGGATCTCCGAGGGCGTTGTGGGTGCGGAATCCAAGGTCGCCCCGCGCCGAGCGATGTTGACCCGCAGTCGTGCTTCGACCTCGGCTGGCCCGGACGTGTCGAGGACGAAGTCATCCACGCCCCAGTCATGCTGGAGGGCAGCCGCACCCCCCTCGGTGAGGATCACGATGACGGGAACATCGACGCCGGTCTGTCGCATCAATCGGGTCAGTCCGCGGACCTGCGGCAGATCCCGGCGCCCATCGACGAGGACCGCATCGGAATCGGGGCAATCGATGAGCGCGGTGGCCGTCGCGGGCAGGATGCGCACCTGGTGTGTGAGCAACCCCAGTGCCGGCAGCACCTCGGCTGAGGGCTGGGTGGCCTGGGTCAACAGCAACAGGCGCATTAGGTGAGAATAGTCCGCCGTGACGACGCGACGACAGGTGGCCGTTCCGCGCCGTCTCGTGCCGACGACGCTGACAAGCTCCGATGGGGTGCGGTTGAGCGCTGCGCACCTGCCGGCCCCGGATGGTTCGGACACCGCCATCGTGGTCGCCCACGGGTTCGGTGGATCCTGGCGCCAGGAGCGCGTGCTTCGGGTGATGGAGCATCTCGGGGAGCACGCCGGCGTGATCGGTGTCGACCAGCGCGGCCATGGTCGCTCGCAGGGCGCCACCACTCTCGCCCATGACGAGCCACTCGATGTGGAGGCCGCATCGTCGTGGGCACGTGACCTCGGGTACGACCGGGTGGTCACCGTCGGTTTCTCGATGGGTGGCGCGGTCGCCTTGCGCCATGCTGCTCTCATTCCTCGATCCCCATCGACTCGGGGAACCGATGCCGTCGTATCCGTCAGCGCGCCGGCATTCTGGTTCTATCGGGGCACCCCGCCGATGCGCTGGCTGCACCGGGCGGTGATGAACCCTGCAGGGCGTGCCTACCTTCGCGTGGCGATGGGCGCACGCGTCGACCCGAGGCCCTGGCCCGAGCCACCGCCCATGCCCCCGGTCGCTGCGGTCGCCCGGGCGCGCGAACTCCACTTGCCGGTACTGATCGTCCACGGCGACGCCGACGCGTTCTTCCCGCTCGACCATCCCCGCGCGCTGGTCGCCTCAGCGGCGGGCGTCGAGTCGTGGATCGAACCGGGATTCGGGCACGCAGAGGGTGCGATCTCGGTCGATCTGCTGCGCCGGATCGGCGCATGGGCGCGCGGCGCAGCCACCGGGTAGGCTGACGCTCGTGCTTGAGATCGTGTTCACCGGACTGCTCGTCCTCGCCATCGTGTTCATCACGTGGTTCTCCGGCTATGTCGTGTACAAGCTCTACAAGGGGCAGGGCTAGCAGCCCGGTCACGATGCCCCCGCTGCCGTCGAGCCTGCCGGAGGAACTGCTGCCCCTGTCGTGGCTGATCGGCCGATGGGCGGGGGTGGGACTCGGCCAATACCCCACGATCGAGGATTTCCGGTTCGGCCAGGAAGTGGTGTTCTCCACCGACGGCCGGCCCTTCCTCCACTACGCGTCGCGTAGTTGGCTGCTCGATGACGACGGCAACCGGATCCGTCCAGCTGGCGCCGAGACAGGCTTCTGGCGCCCGCGCCCGGACAACGAGGTCGAGGTCACATTGGCCCACCCGACGGGCTTCGCTGAAATCTGGGTCGGTTCGGTCGAGGTGCTGGGTCTGGCAGATGCGGCGATCACATCGGCACGTGCCACTTTGCGCACCGACGTCGTCACGCGAACGGCCAGTGCGAAGCCCTACGAATCGGGTGAGCGGTTGTACGGCCTCGTCAACGGCGAATTGATGTGGACCTTCGATATGGCCGCGATGGGCGAGTCGATGACCAATCACCTCTCAGCGCGGCTGAAGCCCGCGGACAGCCCCGAT
>JAGYOB010000192.1 GCA_018399515.1 Candidatus Nanopelagicales bacterium | reverse complement strand
GCCGGGGTCGCCCCGCGTCGGAGGGTCGCCCGGCACCCGCGGGTCCCTGTGGGCCGCGCACGCCCGGTCGCTTCGCCATCCTTGAGCTCCATTCGTCCGGTATGGGTGGGTGACTACCGTGGGGTCCATGGTGCCAGGTACCGACGGCGGGCTCCTCGTCGTCATCCGATTCAACGGGGGCGGCGAAGGGTCGGTGCTCATCGACCAGCTTCGCCAGGCCGGTGAGTTGCTCGCGAGGCAAGGAGGTTTGCGGCAGTTGTCGATCGGGCGCGCAACCGATGATGCCGATCTGATCGTGCTGACCTTGGAATGGGAATCGGTCGGGGCCTATCGTCGAGCGCTGTCGGACTTCGAGGTGAAGGTGTCGGTCGTTCCCTTGCTGTCGCAGGCGATCGACGAACCGACGGCCTTCGAGATCTTGCATGTCCGCGATGACGACGGGGCACGCGATTCCACCGGTGCGCTCGCTCGCGATGCCGGAATCGTGAGCCTGGGCGAGGCAGCCGCCGGCTACGTCCCTCCCGTCTCGTGACCGCGGGCTCATGACCTCTTCCCAGCGCTTCGCCGATCTTGATGTCGCAGCCCGCGTACTCGCCGCGGCCATTCCCGATCGCGTCATCGATGAGATGGACCTGGTGGTCGCACTCGGTGAGCGGGCCGTGCCGATCGCCGAGGTCGTGGCCGGACACCTCGCCGGTACCGGAAACCGGGGAGGTAGTTGTGCGCTCTTGGCTGTCGACCGAGGGGAAGGCCCGGTTCTGGGTGCCCCACCGGAGTGCACGGGCCGGCAGGTGATGGTGGTCGACTACGGGGTCGAAACCGGTCAGGCGGCCATGCTGGCGGGCCGGGCGCTGCGTGCTGCCGGGGCTGCGCGCCTGATCCTGGCCGTCGCCGTGTGTTCCCGTCAGGTGGAATGGACGCTGGCCGGTGTCTACGACGAGATCTTCGCGGTGCAGCAACCGTTGGGCCGCAGGGCACTGCAGTGGCACTTCGACACGCCACTAGAGTGACCGTCGTTCGACACGCACTGCATTCGTCCGATTTGTCCGCCGACATCCAGCCGGAGTGGAGTACCTCATGGCCGCCGACCGCGTCGATTCCATCGTCAACCTGTCCAAGCGACGGGGTTTCGTCTTTCAGTCCTCAGAAATCTACGGCGGCAGTCGCTCCGCCTGGGACTACGGGCCGCTGGGAGTCGAGCTCAAGGACAACATCCGTCGTCAGTGGTGGCAGTCGGTGGTGCGCGGCCGCGATGACGTCGTCGGCATCGACTCCTCGATCATCCTCGCCCCGCAGGTGTGGGAGGCCTCCGGTCACGTCTCGGCTTTCGTCGATCCGCTGACCGAATGCAAGAAGTGCCACAAGCGCTGGCGTGCCGATCAATTGCTCGAGGCCTATGAGGACAAGCACGGTGCGGCTCCAGCCGGTGGGCTGGCCGACATCACGTGCACCAACTGCGGGACCAAGGGCGACTTCACCGAGCCGCGCGATTTCAACGGGATGCTGCGCACGATGGTCGGGCCGGTCGAGGACGACGGCGCGCTGCATTACCTGCGCCCGGAGACCGCGCAGGGCATCTTCGTGAACTACCTCAACGTGATGAACGCTGCGCGCAAGAAGCCGCCGTTCGGCATCGGCCAGACCGGCAAGAGCTTCCGCAACGAGATCACCCCGGGCAACTTCATCTTCCGCACCCGCGAGTTCGAGCAGATG
>JAGYOB010000191.1 GCA_018399515.1 Candidatus Nanopelagicales bacterium | reverse complement strand
CGTGCCTCGATCGCATGACCGGTGAACGTGATGGCTTCTTGCTCCAGAGGCAGTCGCTGTCCTGCCGCGACGCGCACCTGCCACTCGACCAGATCGACACCGGTGATCATCTCGGTCACCGGATGCTCCACCTGCAGACGCGTGTTCATCTCCAAGAATGCGAATTCATCCGGGGCGTCGGCGGGAACGACGTATTCCACCGTGCCCGCCCCCACGTAGCCGACGGCCTGGGCCAGCCGCACCGCCGACTCGCACAGATCGCGCCGGGTTCGGTCATCGAGCAGTGGCGAGGGCGCCTCCTCGATCACTTTCTGGTGGCGCCGCTGCAGACTGCATTCGCGCTCGCCGAGATGCACGACATTGCCATGCGCGTCCCCGAATACCTGGACCTCGATGTGCCGTGGGCGGCTGACGAATCGCTCGATCAGCAAGGTGTCATCACCGAACGAACCGCGGGCCTCGCGACGAGCGGAGCCGATCGCATCGGCGAGTTCACCGGCCGCACGCACGATGCGCATGCCTTTCCCGCCACCGCCTGCCGATGGTTTGAGCAGGACCGGATAGCCGATCTCTTCGGCCGCCGACATGATCTCGTCATCGTTCATCTGCGGGTCGTGGCGCCCGGGAACGACCGGCACGTTCGCCGCGATTGCGGTCTGTTTCGCGCGGATCTTGTCACCCATCGCCTGTAGGGCCGCGATGGGCGGTCCGATGAACACGATGCCCGCTGCATCCAACGCCGCAGCGAAATCGACGTTCTCGGAGAGGAACCCGTATCCGGGATGGACAGCATCAGCGCCGCTCCCGCGGGCCGCCTCGACGATGCGCTCGATATTCAGATAGCTGTCGGTGGCGGGAGTTGGGCCGATGTGGATCGCTGCATCGGCCATCAGCACATGCGGTGCATTCGCATCGGCGTCGCTGAAAACGGCGATGCTGCGCAGCCCCATGCGACGCAGGGTTCGGATGATCCGCACGGCGATCTCGCCGCGGTTGGCGACGAGCACACTGGTCACGGGGATTCCCGGCATCTCGGTCATGGCCATCACATTCGGAAGACGCCGTAGGAAATAGGCGGAAGTGGTGAACCAGCGGCCGCGGCGAGCCCCAGCCCGAGGACCCTGCGCGTATCCCGCGGATCGATGATCCCATCGTCCCACAATCGCGCGGTCGCGTAGTACGGACTTCCCATCGATTCGTACTGCTCGCGGATCGGCGCCTTGAACGCCTCCTCTTCGTCGGCCGGCCACTCCTCGTCCCGCGCATCGAACTGGTCACGGCGAACAGTTGCGAGCACCGCCGCGGCCTGCTCGCCGCCCATGACCGAAATACGAGCATTCGGCCACATCCACAGGAATCGGGGTGCATAGGCTCGCCCGCACATCGAATAGTTGCCGGCACCGAAGGAGCCACCGATCACCACGGTGAATTTCGGGACGCGAGCACACGCGACAGCAGTCACCATCTTCGCCCCGTGCTTGGCGATGCCACCGGCTTCATAATCACGACCCACCATGAAGCCGGAGATGTTCTGCAAGAACACCAGCGGGATGCGGCGCTGATCGCACAGTTCGATGAAGTGGGCACCCTTCTGCGCGGATTCGCTGAAGAGGATCCCGTTATTGGCGATGATCCCGACGGGATGGCCTTCGATGTGGGCGAAGCCCGTCACCAGGGTGGCGCCGTATTCGGCTTTGAACTCGCTGAATTCGCTCCCATCGACGATCCGAGCGATGACATCGCGCACGTCATAGGGGGTTCGCGTGTCAGCAGGGACGATCCCAAGTAGATCGTCAGCCGGATACAACGGATCACAGGAAGGCTGCATCGTCCAGGGGGCTGGCTGTGTAGCCGGCAGAGTTGCGACGATGTCGCGAGCGATACGCAGTGCGTGCGGGTCGTCATCAGCGAGGTGATCGACAACACCGCTGGTGCGAGCGTGCACCGCTCCTCCGCCGAGATCCTCAGGAGTTACCACCTCACCCGTTGCGGCTTTCACCAGCGGCGGTCCACCCAGGAAAATCGTGCCTTGGTCGCGCACGATGATCGTCTCATCGCTCATCGCCGGCACATAGGCGCCACCAGCCGTGCACGAGCCCATGACTGCAGCGATCTGCGGAATCCCCATCGACGACATGGTCGCCTGGTTGTAGAAGATACGACCGAAATGCTCGCGGTCGGGGAACACCTCATCCTGCATCGGAAGGAAGGCCCCTCCGGAATCGACGAGGTACACGCATGGCAGGTGATTGTCCCTCGCGACCTCCTGCGCACGCAGGTGTTTCTTCACCGTCATCGGGTAGTAGGTGCCGCCTTTGACGGTCGCGTCATTCGCGACGATGACACAGGGCCGCCCGTGGATGGCACCGATGCCGGTGATGATCCCCGCACCCGGTGCGTCATCGCCGTAGAGACCTTCGGCTGCCAGCGGCGCCAACTCCAAGAACGGGGTACCGGGATCGAGCAGTGCCTCCACACGATCGCGGGGCAGCAACTTGCCGCGCGAGACGTGGCGCTCCCGTGCAGCCTGCGACCCACCCTCGGCGACCCGGGCAAGCCGTTCGTGCAGTTGCGCGATCACCTGCTCGTTCGCCTGGGCACGCTCCTGCCACTGGGTGCTGTGTCGATCGGCGGGGGCCGATAGCACCGGACTCATGCGCCGAAGGCTAGCACGAGAACGTGAACGATCGTTAACGTCACCCTCGCGCGGCGGAGGTGAGGGCCCCCAGCGTCATCTCCTGCAGCAGGGTGGACATCTCCGGCCGGGTGAGTCGATTGCTGTGCGGGGTGGAGTTGATCAATCCGAATGCGGCATGGGCTGCGGATCGGGCCGACTCCGGAGTCAGATCAGGCCAAATCTCGCGCATCGTGTCGACCCACAGGGAAACGTACTGCGCCTGCAGCCGGCGCACGATCCTGCGATCGTCGTCTGGCATCGCATCCATCTCACGGGCCTGGACATCGATGAGATCGGGATCGTCGAGTGCGAAGTCCACGTGAAAACTCACCAGAGCGGTCAACCGCTGTCGCGGATCGGCGTGTGCCGCCGTTCGTTCGCGCCCGCCCTCGAGCAGTCGCTCGCTGATATCGATGAGCATCGCGGACAAGATCGCTTCCTTGCCGGAGAAGTACCGATACAGCGCCGGACCCGACAGGCCGACTGCCGCGCCCAGGTCATCCATCGACGTTCCGTGGAATCCCGACCGGGCGAACATCTGGGATGCGAGGTCGAGGATCTCCACGCGACGATCTCCCCCTGCGCGTCGCACACTCACCCCAGCCCCAGCACATGCACTGCGGTGCGCGCCGCCGATCCACCCGATTCCATCGCGATGCCCAGGGCGCGCCGAACATCGAGATCATCGAGCAGCGCAGGCACGATCGCTGCCTCACCGGCGTCATCGCCCCGCCTGCCAGCGGCCGCATAAAGAGCGTCCAGGCGACCTTCGGCTGCTGCGAGATCGGCCGGCGAGTAGTCCCAGTCATCAGCCCAGGCCCGGTCGAGAATCAACAACCGCACCGCAGCCGCGCGATGCTGCGCCAACAGATCCTCAACGAGCACCAGATTGCCGGTGGACTTGGCCATCTTCTCGCCGTTCACGCGAACGGTGCCGACATGCATCCACGATCGAGCGAACGGCGCGACGCCGGTCGCCGCTTCAGCCTGGGCCGCTTCATACGCGTGATGCGGAAATGCCAGATCCCGACCTCCAGCGTGCACATCGATGCTCGACCC
This sequence comes from Candidatus Nanopelagicales bacterium, assembly GCA_018399515.1. Lineage (GTDB taxonomy): Bacteria > Actinomycetota > Actinomycetes > S36-B12 > S36-B12 > M55B157. The sequence goes on along the minus strand of JAGYOB010000191.1, from coordinate 3,170 downwards.
GTAGGTGTCCAGCACCATGGCGGTGCATTCGGCATGCCATCCCGGGCGTCCAGCACCCCACGGACTCGGCCATGCCGGATCACCCTCGCCCGAAGCTCGCCAGACGGGCAGATCGAAAGGATCGCGCTGACCTGCCGGCAGATCATCGCCACCGAACTCCTCGATCGCTGCCAGCGCCGCAGCCCGTTCCCAGCCGTGCGCCGCCGCGATATCGCTCCCGTCGAACCCGCCACTGCCGTCGAAGAACACTGTGCCATCCACCTCGTAGGCACGACCGGCATCGAGGAGCGCCTGGGCCAGCCGCACCACCGAACCGATGTGTCGGTGCGCTCGCGGTTCATGATCGGGTCGGCGGACGGCGAGGGCGGACATGTCATGGTCGAAGCGGTACTGCTGCATCGCCGCGTACTCGTCATAGGGGGTGTTGACCTTGCGCGCGGCCTCGGTGAGCACGTCGTCGACATCCGTCACGTTTCTGGTGACGACGACATCCATGCTGGCGTGGCGGGCGACGCGAGCGAGGACATCGACCCACACGAAGGTCGCGGCGTGACCGAGATGGGTGACCGCATACGGGGTGACACCGCAGGCATAGAGGCGCAGGGGACCGACCATGGGAAGGGGGCGACCGCCCAGGCGCAGCACAGCCGGCGGGAGCAGGTCATGGCTCATGCCGCTACACCCTACGGGCCTGGGTCATCGATGGGCGCGGTGCCGGAGGGTGACCGCCACCGTCCGCACGGCGATGACCGCCCAGACTGCGAGCAAGATCGCGAACGCAATAACTCCGGCTGCCATCACCACACCCGAGTCGATCGCCAGCCCGAGAGCCGTGATCGACAGTTGCATGGCCGCGATGGGGAAGACGAATCCCCACCAGCCCGGGTGGAACGGCACTCCCCCGGATCGCCGCACCCGCAGTAGGTCGCCCATCGCGAACAGCGCCCACCACAGGCCCAGACCGATGCCCATTCCCGAAACGACGATGCCGATCGTGACCGCCTCCGGGGGAACCAGGCCGACATCTGCGGCTGCTTCGGTCAGTCGCAGCAAACCCAGACCCAAGATCCCCGCCGGTGCGAGAGGGATCCACAGCGATGGGCTCATCGCATGTGGAATCGGTGGTCGCAGCGCCAGCCGCGCGATGAGCAGGGCGAACAACGCCACGAAGAGAAAAAAGCCGACGCCGTAGAAACCCAGCGCCACGACGAACAGCCAGGCGGCCTGGTCGGGATGCGCTATGAGTTGCGGTGCAAGGGCCAGCGGGACGATGAGACTCATCACCGGCGGGATCAGCCAGCCACCGTTCACCCCGGCCAGATCAGCATCGCCGCGTCCCTGGGCCGAGGCCCAGATCACGCTCATGCCGATCGCCATGAACGCACCGGCGATGACGAGCACCGCGCTGATGACGAGGGCAGCGTCCAGCCCGACGAGACCCTCACCGACCCGGCCCCACGCGACGGCGAGCACCAGCAGACCCGCGGGAAACGTCGCGAGCATCGCACCGTGCGCAGGATCGGAGATCTCATGCGCGAGCGCCGCCCGGTCTCGCGGGCGCGTGACATAGCGCGGCGCGAGCACGGCAGCGAGAACCGACGCCGACACCAGCAGCACTCGCCCGGTGATCTCCAGCGCATCCTGCGCTTCGGTGAACACCGAAGCCAGCTGCTGCACCGACAGTGCCAGCGCCGCGGTTCCCATGACCGAGCCGAACCAGGCAGGGTGGCGGTGCAAAGCCGGCATATTCATACCCCCTAGGGTATCCGGTCATGTCACACTGAGCGCCATGACCATCCAGGCCGACCGCACCCTCGAGGCAGCCATCGAACTGGCACGGGAGCGCTACATCCAGCGCCGGCCGGTCGGTGCGGCCATGGACGCCGAAGCACGACGCGTCATGCCCGGTGGCAATACCCGCACCGTGCTCTACCACCCGCCGTTTCCGATGCGGGTGGCTCGCGGGTGGGGTTGCCGCATCACCGATGTCGATGGCTTCGACTACATCGATCTGCTCGGCGAGTACACCGCCGGACTGTACGGCCACAGCAATGACACGATCCGCGATGCGGTGCGTGCCGCACTCGACCAGGGATTGAGCCTCGGTGCGCACAACACCTACGAGGCTCGATTGGCAGCGGCGATCACCGATCGGTTCCCGTCGATCGAGTTGGTGCGTTTCACCAATTCCGGAACCGAAGCGAACCTGATGGCCGTATCCCTCGCCCGTGTTGTCACCGGTAGGCCGGGGATCGCGGTGGCCGTGGGCGGCTATCACGGTGGCCTTATGTACTACGGCGGTGGCGGGTCCCCAGTGAACGCTCCTTTCGAGACCGTTCTGCTGCATTACAACGACATCGATCAGTCGGTAGCGGCACTTCACCAACATGCCGATTCGCTGGCGGCACTGGTGATCGAGGGTGTTCAAGGTTCAGCCGGGTGCATCACCGCTGATGTCGAGTATCTGCGTGCGCTGCGTGACGCGACATCCGAGCTGGGTATCGCTTTCATCGCCGATGAGGTGATGACGTCGCGACTGGCACCACACGGGTACTGCGCAGCTGTGGGCATCAGACCTGATCTGATCACCCTCGGTAAATACCTCGGCGGCGGCTTGACCTTCGGAGCCTTCGGAGGTCGCGCCGACTGGATGGCACGATTCGATCCGAGTTCCCCCGACGCCCTCCCCCACGCCGGCACGTTCAATAACAACGTGTTGACGATGGCCGCCGGGCTCGCCGGACTGACCGAGGTGATCGATGATGCCGTGATCATCGACCTCAATGAGCGTGGCGACCGACTGCGTCGAGGACTACACGAAGCCGTGTCCCCGTTCGGGTGGTGCGCCACGGGTCACGGATCGATGGTGGGCCTGCACCCGGTTTCCGGTCCGGTGCGTAGCACCGCGGATCTATCGGAGGCGAATCCGCACCTGCGAGAACTGCTGTTCTTGGAACTTCTGGAGCGCGGCTGGTACATCGCGGCGCGCGGATTCATCGCATTGAGCATCGAGATCGCCGACGACGATATCGAGAACTTCATCGCTGCCGTCACCGATGTGTTCGCGGAAAATCCCGAATTGCGCGCTGCGATCTAGGCAGAGCTAGAACGGTGGCTCGGCGGGTTGGTTGCGTTCGCGGGCTAGCAGTGCGTAGCGGTGGGCGGGGTTG
>JAGYOB010000190.1 GCA_018399515.1 Candidatus Nanopelagicales bacterium | reverse complement strand
CGGTGGAGTTATCGCCCGCCTAGGCGGCAAGATCGAACCGATTCGGACCCGTGGTTCCTGGCAGGACGTACCAGATAAGTAGCACCAAGTTGCCGAAGGGAACGAACGCCAGCAGGTACCACCACCCGGACAAGTCCCGGTCGTGCAGCCGGCGCACTGAGACCGCGATCGTGGGCAGGATGCATGCCAAAGCGATCACCATGAAGACGAGCACCAATAGCCACTGCAGGAAGCCTGAGTTCTGGAACAGCGCTAACCCGAGGCCGAGCAGTGCCGAGGCAAGTAACTGCACAAGCGCCACGAACAACACCCACCACCAGAACTCAGCACGCGCTGCACGCCCGTCGAAGTCTCCGTATTTGCTCCAGCAGGTGCGAACTGCCTCACCGAATCCCATGTGATCTCCCTTCGTGACCCACAGACGGGCACGTGAAAACTACTGGGCTCTCGAGACCTGTTGGGCGCTTTCGCCCGACTGCAGTGCTGGCACGGGCTCCAAGGGCTCGGTGAACACCGCTCCCGCAGCAGACCGCTCCAGCCACTGGTGCCATTCGTCATTCCAGATGGTCAATCCGTTGCCGTCGTTGCTCTGCGGGCGTCCGGTGTTCTCGACGATCACTACGTCGCCGATCTCGTTCTCGTTCCACCACCAAGCGGCGTTGGACTCGCTCATACCAACGCATCCATGGCTAACGTTCGCATTGCCCTGGGAGGCCACACTCCACGGTGCGCCATGGACGAACTCACCCGAATAGGTCAAGCGCATGGCGTAAGGGGCTTCGACCCGCCAATACTCCGGGTTGTCCTCGCTGATGCCTCCGGTCGCAGCATCCATCAGGCGCATTCGCTCTTTCGTCAGCAGCACTTTGGTGCCACTGCGGGTCTCCCAACCTTCTTTGCCCGTCGTCACCGGGATTGTCTTGACCAATTCCCCAGCCTGGTAGACGTCCATTGTGTAGGTGTCGGCATCGACGATGCTCACCATGGATGGGCGAAAGCGGAAGGTCTGGGAGGAGTCCTTCTCGCCAAAAACTCCGTCTCGTGCCTGAACGCCCTCGAAATTAAGGTCCACCGCGACATCCATGTCCCCGGGCCATAGGTCCTTCGGGCGAAATTCAGCAGTCTTATCGTCCTTCCATGCCCAGGCACCTACAAGTGGCTCGGGTGTACGAATCACCATCGCCTGCTCGACGTCCGCCTTGTTCTTGACTTTCTTGTTGAAGTTCACCGTGATAGGAACACCGACGCCGACCACTTCGCCGTCTGCCGGTTCGGCGTAGGCCGTGAAGAACTTCTCCGGTTCCAAAGTGCTGAATTGGGAAACATCGGAAGCAAGGTTTCCGCGTGCGTCGAAGGCTTGTGCGGAGATCGTGTAAGAGGCGCCGTAGTCCAAGGAGTCGCCATTGGACGTCCACACTGTCCCAGATTCATCAACCGAGCCGGGAACTAAACCCTCGGGCCCGGTGACCTGGACCTCCTTCAACAGCCCATTTCGCGCTTCCACGACCACCGGAGTGCCCGGATCCACTCCACGCTCCCCCGGAGCGGCGGTGATCTGGACCGCTGGCTCCCGGGGTACCTCTGCAGTGCTGACGGTCAACGTCGGTTGGCAGGCGGCGATGCCCAAAGAGGCTGCAGCCAACGCCGCTACTCCCCAGCGGTGGCGGCGGCTACCCGTCTCCCGCGGCAAACCTGTCACTCCTCCACCATACGTCCCCCTCGCGATGTCTGTGCAGGCACACGCCTGCGGGAAACCCCACGGCATCGCCACTGCCACCCCCACACCCGTTTCCCCCGGATTCCGGGGTATACGCGCA
>JAGYOB010000189.1 GCA_018399515.1 Candidatus Nanopelagicales bacterium | reverse complement strand
GATCTGGCCGGTTCCTACGGGGTCGGCCCGAGAGAGACGCGCCTGTATGCGGTGGTGACCGCGGATATGCACCTCCCCGGTGCTGAAACCTTCCGCACCGGGGTCGAGAAGTTCTTGGCGGCGGCTCAGGTTGCGGAGGGGTATCCGCTGGCTGCGCCATTCTTCGAGGCGCTACCACCGAGGGGGGATATCGGATTCATTCCCCTGTTGCATCGAGGGGCACCGATCGGCTTTCTCGTCCTCGGTTTCGCCGGAGCGATTCCGCGCACGTGGGAGGCACGGGCAATGCTGGATGCAGTTGCTGATGCGACTGCTCTTTGGGCCATCGCCGAATCGCATCGCAACGGGGATGCTCGGGCGCTGGAATCGACCACCCCGCCGCTGGAGTTCACCAGTCGCCAGCGAACGATCCTGATCCACATGCGGGAGGGTAGGTCCACCCGCGACATTGCCACGCTCCTGGGATATTCCCCGGCCACGATCAAAGCCGACATCACCGCACTAGGCAAACTTCTCGGCGCACAGGGCCGCGCGGACATCCTCGCGAAGGCGAAGCGAGCCGGACTGTGACCAATAATCCCTCGACTGCGCTGGAATGACTGGACATGATCGGTCAGCACTGCGATAACGGGGGCGACTTTTTCGGCTCTCCAGTGATGATGGGTTTCGGTTCACTCGAGGGGGGTCGGCAGATTCGGAGCAGCGCCATGATCGTCATCCGGACAGGTCGGTGGAATGGCCGATAGGTTATGGCGTCACATTGCCACCTGCATCGACAACACAGATGCCGACCTGTCCTATCCGCAGCGAATATGTCGTGCGGACCCCTGACTCCTTGGCGTTATCGAGGACCGCAATACCCTCGATCAGGCCCGCGGAATGATTACCCAGCGTTTCGGAATCGACGGGCAAGAAGCGCTCACGCGACTCGTTCGGGCTGCTCGACAGGCAGGGGTGTCGTTGACCGAAGCCGCTCGCGCCGTGGTGCGCCGGGATGAGCAGTCACCGGCTCTTCGCGCTTTAGATAGAAACGAGCGCTGACCTTAATCGGCTGCGGGGTCTGGCGCGGTATCTGAAGAGGGGACATCGATGTGGCCGCATGTGATGCACACCCTGTGGTCTCCCTCAGGGCGATAAAGATGGCCGAGAGCCGAACATCCCGGATCGGCCTCATGTGACACAGACATGACTCCATCGTGGCACGAGCGTATTCTGGGAATCACCTGAGGTTGACCGAATCGTGGTGCGCCGATTTGCGATCGGAGATGGGCGGTACGTACCGTCGTGAGCGATGAAGAAACTCGCTGTTGTTCTCGCCGCTGCCGCAATTGCTCTGGTAGCGGTATTCGGCATGGATGGGTTGCGTAACGCCAGCGACGATGTCGTGCGTGCAGGGCAGGGTGCGATCGCGGCTGGACAGTCGGTCATCGAGGCGGGGCGTGATGCCGTGGAGGCAGGACAGGATGCGGTGGGCCAGGTGCGCGACACCGCTTCGGTCGTGAGTGAGTTGAACACCGCCTGCGACCTCGTCCGGACAGCGGTGCGCCCGGAGACTTCCGCCGAGGAATCCGCGGTGTTGCTTCAGCAGGCGTTCGCAATCGTCGACTCCGCGGTGACTACCTATCCGGAGGTTCCGGGTGTGTCTGATCTACAGGGAGCGCTCGGATCAGCGCGCGCGGCGCTGGCTGCAGATCCGACCGGACAGATCCTGAAAGCGAACCCGGGGCTGATCGAATCGGCGTGTTCTCGCATTCCCCCGCTTCCCTGAGAGCCGTTTCCCTGAGGGCCGCCAGCCTGGAAGGCGCTCAAGGTGCCCTGGTGATGGATCACGCAGTGTCGAGTGAGTGAAGGTAGTTGAACAACACGGTTCCGGCCCGCTCGTTGTAGTCCAGGAGTTCGTCGGCGGTTGACAGCACCTGATCTCCCTCGAGCCGATTGACCACGGTGGCGCAGATCATGGCGAAATGTCGAAACCCCCAGTAGTTCAAGTAGGCCGCGAGCATCGCGCCTTCCATCTCGATGTTGCGCACTCCATGCTCATCGAGTCTGCGAAGCCAGGCCATCTTCTGCTCGGTGGTGGTGAGACAGATCGCGCCATCGAGCCGGAACTGCTCGATGAAGAACTCGTTCGTCGCGACGGTCTTGCCGTGACTGACCGGAATCCCCGAGCCTTCATTCGCCAGGATGATGTCTGCGGCGGTATCGACAGGAAAATGCGGGTCGAACCAGTGGTAGCTGCCATCGGCATCCAGGAGTCGATAGGGCTTGAGATCGGCCATCAGGCCCTCGGTCGAGACCACTACCGTTCCCCCGGGGAGGCCGACGCCCCCGCTGGTGCCGACGCGGGCCCAGAAGATGTTGTCCAACCCACCGAGGTCCCCGCGCTTGATGACGTAGGCCAACCGCATCAGTTCTTGAAGGGCGATCGAGG
>JAGYOB010000188.1 GCA_018399515.1 Candidatus Nanopelagicales bacterium | reverse complement strand
ACCTCCTCGCTGACCACCGATCCAGGGCTGGCCGAACGTGATGTGCTGCAGCAGACCGCGCTCAGCCTGCGATCCGTTCAGCCAGGAGACATCACGTTCTTGACCATGCCGTGGATAGAGCGCGGCGACGGCGCGAACGTCGTGATGGACGAGCAACGCGCAGCGAGAGTCTGGCAGTCGATCGCCGACGATGTTCCGTGGAAGAAGCCCCGGCGGACCTCGAGCAGTGACTCCACAGGCGCTGACACCGAGGCCTTGACGGTCTCACCGTCGAACATCCTCGTCACGGTCCTGAACGGAAGTGGTGTCGCCGGACGTGCCGGCGAGACGTCGCAGGTGCTCGGCACCGCAGGCTTCGTGATCGTCAACGTCGGCGATGCCGATCGTTCCGACTACGTCCGGACCCAGGTGCGCTACGCCCCCGGATCGTTGGAATCTGCGCGCACTGTCGCCGCAGCGCTACCCGGCTCAGAACTCATCGAGGATGCGAACGCCACAACCGTGACGATCGTGCTGGGCCAGGATTTCACCGGCGTCGTCGATCCCACGATCGGAGGCCCAGAAGCCAATGCGCAACCCGACGCTGCCCTAACCGACGAAGACCTCGACGACGTGGTCGATGATGCGATCACCGATTCCACGACGGCTGACACCGTTCGCTGCGACTAACGGTCGCGTTCACGAGGCATCGTGAATACCGCCGCGCCCTTCTCGAAATCAAGTTCCCGCACATCGACTCCCGGGAATCGCTGATGCCAGTCCGCCACGATCTGCTTCTCATCCCGACGAATCAGATCATCGAGTACGACCCGTGCGCCCGGCACCAGTCGATCATGAAGTAACGGCAACGCTGGCCAGCGCGCCTGTTCACTGCCGGCACCGGGCGGGCCATCGACGCTGAGTAGACCGATGCCCTCCAGATCGTCGAAGGCGGCCGGGTCGTACCACTGCCCGGATCGATCATCGACGGTGACCGACACCAGCGGGGCGTGGCGAACCTCCAGCCATCGGGTGACCCCCTGCGCCTCCCCGAGGCGACGAGTTGATTCGGCATAGGACTCGTCGTGATCGATTGCGACGACACGTCCCTGGATTCCCGCGTGGCGCATAGCAGCTGCCATCCAGACACTCGACTGGCCACTGCCCAGATCAACGATGAGGCGAGGGTGCTTCTCCAGCACCTCGCCGACCAACCACAGCAGCAGATCCTCTGATGCCGCCCACGTGCCAGCGCGTGGCATAGGACGGGGGAGATCGACGAGCCGCTGTAGTTGCACATATGCCTCGAGTAATGCCACCTGGTCGTCGACATGCCGTCGTGTCGTGCGGTGCTGGGACTTCACCTCTTCGCGAGTCGCCGAGACTGCTCCCGCTATCGCCGCGTTGTGATTCTTCGATGCCTCTGCGAATCCGGTGCGCACTCGCTGGGTCAGGTCATCTCGCGTGCGACGTGATTCCCGCTCCACGGTGTCGATGGTGCGCAAGACCAAGAGTTCTTGTCGGCGACCCGCCCCGGCTCCCGCTCTCGCCCAGGCCGCACCCTGACCCAAGATTCCGCCGATAATGAGGCCGACAGCGGCGGTGAGTCCGATAGTCAGCCACGACGCACCCAAGCTCCAGGCGATCCCGACAGACAGCACAGCGAGAACGAGACCCGCGACGATCGGAAGCGCCCGATCCGCCATCACCTTCGCCAGCATCCGCACTCTCGCCTTCCCCGAGCGCTTGGGGCTGAACCGCTCCCCGCGCTTCACTCGAACCGCCCGCCCTGCCGCCGGGCTTGCCCGCGAGGCTACTCTGCACGCTCGTGGGCAGTGCTTCATCTGTGACCGATGCGCCGGGCGTGTCGGTCGTGATGCCGGTGCTTAATGAGGAGCGTCACCTGGCCGCCGCGGTGAACCAGATTCTCGCCACCGATTACCCCGGACCGGTCGAAGTGGTGCTGGGCCTCGGGCCATCCACTGATGACACCGATGCGGTAGCGGCAGACTTGGCGGCAGATGATCCTCGGATCCGCCTCGTCGAAAACCCCAGCGGACGCACCTCGGCGGCTTTGAATGCTGCAATCGCCGCAGCGAGCCACGACATCATCGTGCGCGTCGACGGTCACGCGCTGATTCCACCGGATTATCTCGCAATCGCGGTGTCAACCCTTGACGAAACCGGGGCCGACAACGTCGGCGGGATCATGGGTGCGCGCGGCGAAACGACCTTCGAACGATCCGTCGCTGCCGCGATGACCTCATGGTTCGGAGTAGGCGGCGCGGCCTTCCATATCGGGGGCCAGGCAGGACCGGCCCTGACCGTGTACCTGGGCTGTTTTCGTCGCAGTGCGCTCGAGCGCGTCGGCGGATTCGACGAATCGATGGTGCGCGCGCAGGACTGGGAACTCAACCACCGCATCCGCGAAACCGGCGGAGTGGTGTGGTTCACCCCTGATCTGCATGTCACCTATCGGCCGCGCGACAACGTCACAGCGCTGGCCCGGCAGTACTGGCAGTACGGACGGTGGCGTCGCGAGGTCACCCGCCGACACCCGGAGACGGTCTCGGTGCGCTACCTCGCGGCACCTGCGACTGTTGTGGGTATCGGCACGGGCGTGCTTCTGGGCATCGCGGGTATGGCTACCCGCCGTCGGCGGCTCGCCGCACTGGGGTTGTCGGCGCCTCTCATCTATGCCGCAGGCAACCTCGCTGCCTCCGCCTGGATCGGCCGCAATCAGCCCACCGAAGTGCGGTCGCGCATCCCCATCGCGCTGGCCGCGATGCACCTCGCCTGGGGTGCTGGATTCATCCGCGGCGCATGATTCACGCTCCCGGTCGGCCCAATCCTCGATAGGTGAATCCCGCAGCACGCCACAGCGAGAGATCGAGAGCGTTGCGCGCATCGACGACGACCCGGTCGCGCATCGCAGCAGCGATGGTGTGCGGATCGATATCGAGATAGTCGCGCCATTCTGTCAACAGCAGAACGACATCAGCGCCGGCGACCGCTTCCTGCGGTGAATCCGCATACGCCAGATGCGGGAACGATTCCCGTGCATTGTCCATCGCACGCGGATCGTGCACCACGACCTCACCGCCCTCGGTGTAGATCGCGGCCGCGACATCGAGCGCCGGTGAATCACGCACATCGTCGCTATTGGGCTTGAACGCCGCACCCCACACCGCAACCTGACGATCCCGGAACCGCCCCCCCACGGCTTCGCGCGCGAGATCCACGGTGCGCCGTCGCCGACGCAGGTTGATCTCATCCACCTCGCGCAAGAACGTCAACGCCTGGTCGACGCCCAATTCGCCAGCACGTGCCATGAAGGCTCGAATGTCCTTCGGCAGGCAACCACCACCGAAACCCAACCCGGCGCGCAGGAACTGCTCGCCGATCCGCGGATCCATTCCCAGTGCCTTTGACAGCGTCACGACATCAGCTCCCGTCGCCTCGCAGACCTCCGACATCGCATTGATGAACGAGATCTTCGTCGCCAGGAACGCGTTAGCCGACACCTTCACCAATTCCGCTGTCGGCAGATCGGTCACCAGCCACGGGGTGCCCTCGGCCAAAAGCGCGGCGTAGACCTCGCGCAGCCTCGCCTCATCAACGGGGTCGGTCACTCCCGCGACAAGGCGATCGGGATGCAGCGTGTCGGCCACGGCGTGGCCCTCGCGCAGGAACTCCGGGTTCCATGCGACGTGAACATCCGCACCCGCTGGTGCTGCAGCCTGGAATCGGGCGGTCATCTCCGCCGCCGTGCCGACCGGCACCGTCGATTTGCCCGCCACCAGAGTGGGCTGTCGAAGGTGCGGCGCCAGCGCATCCACGGCCGCCCAGATCTGAGTCAGATCAGCACCGTAGGCGCTGGCCTTCTGCGGTGTGCCCACGCATACGAAGTGCACCTGCGCATCTGCCGCATCCGCAGGATCAGTGGAGAACCGGAGCCGACCGGCAGCGAGGTTGCGCTGCAGCACCTCGGGTAACCCCGGTTCGAAGAACGGCACCCGCCCCGCGATCAGTGAATCCACTTTCGCCGAATCCGAATCGATCCCCACGACATCATGACCGAGTTCGGCCATGCACGCCGCGTGGGTCGCCCCCAGATATCCCGTTCCGATAACGCTTAAGCGCATGGCGGTCAGCGTAGTGGGCGTAACCTTGGCGCCCGTGGCCTACACCGTGTACGACGACGACCTGTCCCCTCTTCCGCCCCAGCGATCGCAGGTGACCCTCGCGCGGGTCATGGAGGTCATGGATGCCAACAACCTCGGCAACGTCCACGGCGGAGTGATCATGCGAGCGGTGGACACCACCGCCGGAACCTGCGCCACCCGACAATGCGGCGGCCCCGCGGTCACCGCGTTCATGGACGAGATGGCGTTCTTGGAGCCGGTCCGGATCGGCGACATCCTGACCACGAAGGCGTCAGTGAACTGGACCGGCCGTACGTCTTTGGAGATCGGGGTTCGCGTCGAGGCGCACCGCTATGGCGAAGTCCAGCCGACCCATGTCGGTTCGGCCTATCTGGTGTTCGTCGCGATCGACGATGATGGGTCACCGCGAAGGGTTCGCCCGATCGAACCTGAGACCGACATCGATAGGAGTCGCTTTCGCGAGGCTGAGATTCGACGGGAGAGCCGCTTGGCTCGCCGCGCTGCGATCCGCGAATTCCGGGGTGCAGCACC
>JAGYOB010000187.1 GCA_018399515.1 Candidatus Nanopelagicales bacterium | reverse complement strand
CAATCGCGTTCTCGCGGGAGCGACCGCGAAAAGCATCGCGTTGAGCGGTTGAGCGCCGAATTGGAGCGAGCGATCTCGCGTTTGGCAGCGCTTGGGCTGGTTGTGCACGGCATCGGCAGACATTCGTCAGCAGAACTGCGATCCCAGAGCGAGAGCTATCGGATCCTGGCAGCTCTCGGTCTACCCACCAGCGATCGTTTCAGCGTTCTCGACGACCTGGCCGGGGTGGAGGAGTACCTCGCCTACTACGGCGAGCACCGTCATGACGTCGAGCATGAGATCGACGGAGTCGTCGTCAAGGTCGACGACCTCGCCCTCCAGGGACGTCTGGGTGCGACCTCGCGGGCACCCCGGTGGGCCATCGCTTACAAGTACCCGCCCGAAGTCGTTCGCACGCGACTGCTCGATATCGCCGTCAATGTGGGGCGCACCGGTCGCGTCACCCCGTTCGCGATCATGGAGCCCGCGCTCGTCGCCGGCTCGACCGTATCAATGGCGACGCTGCACAACGCTGACGAAGTGAAGCGCAAGGGTGTCCTCATCGGTGACATGGTGTTCTTGCGCAAAGCCGGTGATGTCATCCCCGAGGTGCTCGGACCCGTCGTCGAGGCGCGAGATGGCAGCGAGCGGGAATTCGTCATGCCCACCCACTGTCCGGACTGCCAGACGCGACTGCGCCCGGAAAAGGAAGCCGATGTCGACATCCGTTGCCCGAATTCGCGCTCGTGCCCGGCTCAGTTGCGCGAGCGGTTATTCCACGTTGGCTCTCGAGGTGCGCTGGACATCGAAGGCCTCGGCGAGAAGTCCGCACGGGCCCTGCTGGACTGCGACTTGGTCACCGACGAGGGCGATCTGTTCGCGCTGACCGCTGCTGACCTGGCTGGCTGTGACTACTTCACGCGGGAACCCGATGCCGGGCAGGCCGATCGCCCGCTGACAGAGAACGCACGCAGGCTGCTGGATCAGGTGGAGGCGGCGAAGGGACGCGATCTGTGGCGCGTGCTCGTGGCCCTTTCCATCCGACATGTCGGGCCCATCGCGGCTCGAGCGCTGGCGCGGGAGTTCGGCTCGATCGACGCGATCGCTGCGGCCGATCGCGACACCTTGGCGGCGGTGGAGGGAGTCGGTCCGGTCATCGCTGAGGCGATCGAGGAGTGGTTCGCGCAAGACTGGCGACGCGAAGTCGTCGAGCGATGGCGCAGCGCTGGAGTTCGGCTTGCTCAGGAGCCGACGGATTCTGGACCCGCGTTGCTCACGGGGGTGACGGTGGTGATCACCGGAACGATCGACGGCTTCTCCCGCGACGAAGCCACAGCGGCGGTCTCAGACCGCGGTGGGAAGATCACCGGCTCGGTGTCGAAGAAGACCGACTTCGTCGTCGTCGGCGACAATCCGGGTAGCAAGTACGACAAGGCCCTCGCACTCGGCGTACCGATTCTGGACGCGGCGGGGTTCGTGGTGCTTCTGGAACAGGGGTCCGAGGCGGCACGCGAGATCGCGACGATCGGCTCGGCCTAGGATGAGCGGCATGTCCGCGATCACGCCGAATCCGATCACTCCGAACGATGTCGCCCATCTGGCTCGCCTCGCGCGTCTGGAACTCACCCGCGATGAGCTCGATCATTACGCCGCTCAACTCGATGTCATCGTGTCCTCCGTGGCTCGGGTGAGTGAAGTCGCCGCCGCCGACGTGCCACCGACCTCGCATCCACTTCCCCTTGTGAATGTGACCCGGCCGGATGTGGCGCGCCCTGGCCTGAGCGCCGACGAGGCGTTTTCGGGGGCGCCGGCGGTGGAGGATTATCGATTCCGGGTGCCCCGGATCCTGGACCAGGATTAACGGCGCAGGGGTTGCTGATGCCTTCCTCGTCGATCGATGCCGACCTGATCCGTCAATCCGCCACTGTCCTTGCTGCCGCGATCGCAGCAGGAGAGGTGAGTTCGCGAGAGGTTGTCCAAGCTCACCTCGACCGCATCGGTGAGGTCGATCAGGCGGTTCATGCGTTCTTGCATGTCTGCGGTGCGGAAGCGCTTGCCACGGCGGATGCTGTCGATACCAAGCGTGCCGGTGGTGAACACCTGGGGCCGCTCGCCGGCGTTCCTCTGGCGTTGAAGGATGTGCTCACCATGCGCGGGGTGCCGACCACGTGCGGATCGCGCATTCTGGAGGGCTGGCGACCGCCCTACGATGCCACCGTCGTCGAACGCCTGCGTGCCGCCGACGTGGTGATCCTCGGCAAAACCAATATGGATGAATTCGCGATGGGGTCCTCCACGGAGCATTCGGCCTATGGCCCCACGCGCAACCCCTGGGATCTTGACCGTATCCCGGGTGGTTCGGGTGGGGGTTCGGCAGCGGCGGTCGCTGCATTCGAGGCGCCGCTGGCCATCGGCACCGACACGGGTGGCTCGATCCGACAGCCCGCTGCGGTCACCGGAACCGTCGGAGTGAAGCCGACCTACGGGGGCGTGTCCCGATACGGTCTGGTGGCCTTGGCCTCCAGCCTCGACCAGGCTGGACCGTGCGCCCGCACCGTGTTGGATGCCGCATACCTGCATGCGGCGGTCGCCGGACACGATCCCCGTGATTCGACGTCGATCAACGCTGCCGTCCCCGATGTCGTGGGTGCGGCCCAGCGTGCCGATGTACGCGGCATGCGGGTGGGTCTGGTGCGCCAACTCGATGGTGACGGCTACGCGCCAGGGGTGCGCCAGCGTTTCGCCGAGGCCGTTGAGATTCTCACCCACCTCGGTGCTGAGGTCGTCGAGGTCGACTGCCCGCATTTCGAATACGCGCTGGGGGCCTACTACCTCATCCTGCCCAGCGAAGCATCGAGCAATCTCGCTCGCTTCGATGGGATGCGGTACGGCCTGAGAGCCGGTGATGATCGCGAAGCTTCAGTCGAGTCGGTGATGTCGGCGACGCGCGAGGCTGGATTCGGGCCCGAGGTCAAACGGCGCATCATGCTCGGCACCTACGCGCTGTCGAGTGGGTACTACGACGCCTACTACGGCCAGGCGCAGAAGGTGCGCACACTCATCCGGCGGGATTTCGATGCCGCTTTCGACAAGGCCGATGTCTTGATCTCGCCCACTGCTCCGACAACCGCGTTCCGACTGGGGGAGAAACTCGATGATCCGCTGGCGATGTACCTCAACGACATCGCGACGATTCCGGTGAACCTCGCCGGTAATGCCGCGATGTCTTTGCCGATCGGGCTCTCGCCCGACGATGGACTGCCGGTGGGATTGCAGGTCATGGCCCCCGCGATGGCCGATGATCGTCTGTACCTCGCGGGTGCGGCGCTGGAAGGTGCGCTGTTCGACCGGTGGGGGCACCTGCTCATCGAGGAGGCTCCCGCGCTATGAGCACATCGACTATGGCGAGCGCACCGGTTCCCTTCGATGAAGCGCTCACCCGGTATGAGCCGGTGCTGGGCCTGGAGGTGCACGTCGAACTGGGCACCGAGTCCAAGATGTTCTGTGCCTGCCCCACCGCGTTCGGTGCTGATCCCAACACCCAGGTGTGTCCGGTCTGTCTCGCCCTCCCGGGAGCCTTGCCGGTGATCAACGAACGTGCGGTCGAATCGATCATCCGGATGGGGCTGGCCCTTAACTGCACCATCGTCGACTGGTGTCGGATGGCTCGCAAGAACTACTTCTATCCGGATATGCCCAAGAACTTCCAGATCAGCCAGTACGACGAACCGATCTGTATCGACGGGTACCTGGATGTCGTTGTACCGCTGCCCGACGGTGAAGGAACGCAGACCGTCCGGGTCGGTATCGAGCGGGTGCACCTCGAGGAGGACACCGGCAAGCTCACCCATGCCGGTGGTGCCACCGGGCGGATCCACGGTGCGGACTACTCACTGGTCGATTACAACCGGGCTGGCATACCGTTGGTGGAGATCGTCACCAGGCCCATTACCGGAACCGGATCTCTCGCCCCGACGGTTGCCAAGGCCTACGTTGCGGAACTGCGCGACATCATGCGTGGCCTCGGCGTCTCAGACGTGAAGATGGAGGAAGGCTCGCTGCGCTGCGATGCGAACGTGTCGTTGAACAGACCCGGTGACGAATGGGGAACGCGGACCGAGACCAAGAACGTCAATTCGCTGCGCTCGGTGGAGCGCGCGGTGCGCAGCGAGATCGAACGCCAGGCGGGTGTTCTCGATGCCGGGGGCCGCATCACCCAGGAGACACGGCACTTCCACGAGGACACCGGTGTCACCACCTCGGGTCGATCGAAAGAGCAGGCCGAGGACTACCGGTATTTCCCCGAACCTGACCTGGTACCCATCGCTGCCGATCCGGCGTGGGTGGAGCAGCTTCGGGCCACGATCCCCGAGCAGCCATCGGTTCGGCGAGCCCGACTGGCGCAGGACTGGGGGATCGGCGCTTTCGAGATGGAGTCGCTGGTCAATGCCGGTGTCTTGGAGCTCGTGGAGGCATCGATCGATGCGGG
>JAGYOB010000186.1 GCA_018399515.1 Candidatus Nanopelagicales bacterium | reverse complement strand
CTCAGTCGCTGTCGAGTCATCCTCCGACATAGCAGTCACCGCCGTCGCAGCACGGCTGGATGTAGTGGCAGCGCGGACAGTAGTCCTTGCCACCCCGCCGCTGCATATCGACTGTTTCGCAAGCCGGGCACGGCCCCGGGGCACCCATCACGCTGCCCCACAGTAGTCGCGTGCCTAGTCGGTCACAGTGACCGACACAACCTGGGTCGCGCCGGTGTCCATATTCGTCAACGTCACCGTCGCCGTGCCGGGTGCAAGGGCTTCAGCGCCGGGATTGAAGACCGCGGAGCCGTCATCGCGGCCCGGAGTGACGTTGAGCACCTCGGGATTATCGGTCGCGATCATCTCGGCTGTGGGATCAGCGACGTTGAACACGACCATCCGCCCGACGGCGACGCTCACCTCGGTCTGGCCGGGCTCGACCATGACGGGACCGATCATCTGTGCTCCTGAAGGGGTCGCCGTGGACGTGGGATCGGCGCTGGCGCCGGAGGAACATGCTGCCAGAGAACCCGCCCCGCCCAGGGCGAGAACGCCCACTGTGATCACACTGGCACCTCGGCGGGCTACCGCCCTGATGGCATTCTGGCGCATGACGCTCCATTCGATTCACGATTCCCAGCCACACAGATATCGGCCCTGAACGTCCGACACTGAACAGACGCGGGGTGCCACCGGACGGTTCCCGGCCGGGAAACTCTCATCGAGGCATATCGGTCATGCCGTTTTCCCGCCAGCTGAGCCGGCTGGTTCCCTGAACGGGGCATCACGGGCCAGACTGTGTCTATGACCAGCCGTCGCAATCCGGGGAAGAAGCTCTCTGAAACGTCCCCGCCTGCCGCACACTCCACCCCCAAGGTCGAATTCGCAGAAACCACCCCTTACGACGCCTATGTCCGCGCATCGACACTGGCCGACCTGCAACGCACCGCGACGAATGTCCCCGGTGAATACATGTTCCTCGTGTGCTCGCAGATCATGGAGTTGTACTTCAACCTGCTCGCCTTCGAGTGGCGCAATGCGCAGAAGGCACTGCGTGGCGACGACCTGGGTGAAGCGCTGGTTACCCTGCGGCGCAGCGTCGACCACTTCACCGCACTCAACGGCAGCTGGGTGAGTTTCCGCTGGATGACCCCGGCCGATTTCAATGCGTTCCGCGAGGAGCTCGGCGAGGCCTCCGGATTCCAGTCGTTCCTGTATCGGCACGTGGAGTTCCTGCTCGGATACAAGGATCCCGCGCTATTGCGACCGCACAAGCATGTTGCCGGCGACCACTACCAGCGCTTGCAGGAAGCCTTCGCCGAACCGACGCTCTACGACGATGTGCTGGCCTATCTGTCCCGCCATGGATTCGATGTGCCCACGGAAGTGCTGGCCCGCGACACGTCCACGACGTACGAAGCCCACGATGGCGTCGAGGATGTCTGGGTTGCGGTGTATGGGCAGACTGAGCACGGCGATCCACTGCGCGACCTTGCCGAACTGCTCACCGATCTGGCCGAGGCCTTCAGCGACTGGCGCTATCGCCACCTGATGGCCGTTCGACGCTCCATGGGCGCCAAGATCGGCACCGGCGGCTCCGCCGGTGTCACCTGGTTGGAGCGGAGCCTGGTTCGCCAAGCCTTCCCTGAACTGTGGTCCGCGCGAACGCGCATCTGACAGGCTGCGCCCATGCGAACCTATGAGCCCGATCTCGACGTGGCAGATCCCGGTTGGCGGTCGCAGTTCCACATTCCACCGTTCACCTCATCATCGGGCGCCGACCATCCCGAGATGGCCTACTTCGCCGGGAACTCTCTGGGACTGCAGCCGCGAGCTACGTCCGACGCCGTGCAGATCGAACTATCGCGCTGGGCCGAATGGGGTGTGGAGGGCCAGCTGACCGGACCGCGACCGTGGAAGGACTACCACGAGGCTCTGCGCGAACCGGCCGCCCGACTGGTGGGGGCGCTTCCGGAGGAGACGGTGGTGATGAACTCCCTCACCGTCAACCTGCACCTGCTGATGGCCACGTTCTATCGACCATCGGGTGAGCGCACGAAGGTGATCATGGAGGACATCGTCTTCCCCTCCGACGGCTACGCCGTCGACGCCCAGGTGTGTTGGCACGGTCTCGATCCGGCCACCGAAGTGATCCGATTGCGCCCGCGCGATGGCGAGGACATCCTGCGAACCGAGGACATCCTGGATGCGATCACCCGACACGGTGACGAGGTGGCTCTCGTGTTGTTCAGTGCGGTGAACTACCTGACCGGTGAGTGGATCGACATGCCAGCGATCACCGCAGCCGGGCATGCGGTGGGTGCGAAAGTCGGGTTCGATCTCGCCCATGCGGCCGGGAACGTACCGATGCAGTTGCACGACTGGGATGTCGACTTCGCGGCCTGGTGCTCCTATAAGTACCTCAACTCCGGTCCCGGTGCCGTCGCCGTCGCATATGTGCACGCCCGCCATGCCCGCGACACCTCGCTGCCTCGACTTGCCGGCTGGTGGGGCACCGACACGGCAACGCGATTCCGCATGGATCGTCACTTCGATCCGCCAGCCACCGCCGACGCCTGGCAGGTGTCGAATCCCCCGATCCTGGCGATGGCACCGGTCGAGGTGTCATTGCGAATCTTCGACGAAATCGGAATGGCGACGCTGCGCGAACGCAGCCTGCGGCTCACCGGATACCTGCGCACCCTGTTCGACGAAGTGATCGGGCAGCTACCCGCCGGTGCCATGATGATCGTGACTCCAGCCGACAATGACCGCCACGGCTGCCAACTATCCGTGCGATTCACCTGCGACATCCACACGTTGGCCGACACCCTGCGTGATGAGGATGGCGTCATCGCCGACACCCGCAATCCCGACATCATCCGATTCGCCCCGGTTCCCCTGTATTCGACCTATCACGACTGCTGGCGAGCCGCTGATGCGCTACGGCGTCGACTGTCGAGTTGATGCAGCGCATCGTCGAGCATTACGGAGATGATCCGGCCCAGGTCGGCGAGTGGTTCCTGCCTGATCACGCCGGCGCTCCCCTGGTGATCGTCGTCCACGGTGGGTTCTGGCGCCCGGTGTGGCGACGAGATCTCGAGGAACCAGCCGCGATGGACCTCGCCGAGCATGGCTTCGCCGTGTTCAACATCGATTACCGCACCTATGAGAATCCGTGGCCAACGACACTGCTCGACACCGCTGCGGCCATCGATCATGCCTTCGCCACGGCGCGCGGCCACGGCGTCGACACGACTCGGCGAGCGATCTACGGTCATTCCGCAGGCGGGGGAATCGTCGCGTGGGCGACATCCCGAGCAGCGCTGGGCTCAGATCTACCGGGAGCCGATCCCGCCGCACCGACCTTCGACGCGATCATTCTGCACGCCCCTGTCGTGAGTTGGGCGCAGGCTAGCCACGAGCAACTCGGCGAGGGAGCGGTCGACACGCTCATGGGTGGTCGACCTGAAGATGTGCCGCAACGGTACGCGGCCAGCGACCCGATCGGGCTCATCCCTGATGCCGCCGGTCGACGACTGCTCCTGCACGGGGATGCCGATACCGATGTTCCGGTGTCGCAGACCCTCGCCTACACCCATCACCTGCGCTCCCACGACGTGGTGGTCGAGCAGGTGATCCGACCGGGTGAGGGACATTACGAGATCCTCGACCCGGAGTCGTCCGTCTCCGACGTGCGTCGACAGTTCCTCAGCGAGGTGCTGATAGATCCGCTGCAACAGCGCGGAGATGATCGGTGAATGACGTGACGGCCGGCGGAGCCCACCGATCACGCACTCGGCTGATCCCGACCGGGCGGGCCAGGTGTGCGAGTTCACCATCCGCGAGATTCACGATGGCCAGCGATTCATCATCCTGGGCAACGAGTTCTGGCAGCGCGGCCACATAGTCGCCATCAAGGATGAGCCGGCGAAGAGTCAGCGCGCTGGTGCACTCAACTCGGTTCGCAGGCCACGCCAGTGCATGCGCGATGAACACCTGCTCGAGTTCTCGACGCAAGGCCGTGCCCTCAACCGGAACGATCCAGGGCAGACGCGCCAACTTCGCGATCGTCGGAACGGCGCCCCGCAGGATCGGATGATCGGCGCGGACGACGAACACGATCGGTTCGACGTACAGCCTCTCCTGATCGATGCGTGCATCCGTCGCGGTCAGCCGACCCACGGTCATGTCGACGTCACCGAGGAGTAGTTCCGACGTCAGCACATCGGGGGTTGCCTCGCGCACCACGATCGACACGGCTGGGTGCTCGGCCTTCACCCGCGCGATCGCCAGGGGCAGCAACACGTTCGAACCCGCCAGGTGGGTGCCCACGGTGACCGTGCCTGCATCCGCCTCCACCAGGTCGGTCAGCGTTCGACCGGCCTGCTGGATCGAAGTCAGCGCCGCGCGCGCGTGCTCGACGAAGGCGTCGCCGTACACCGTCGCGGTAACCCCGTGGGTCGACCGATCGAACAACGTGACGCCGACGATCGCTTCGAGATCCTGCAACCCCCGGGTG
>JAGYOB010000185.1 GCA_018399515.1 Candidatus Nanopelagicales bacterium | reverse complement strand
TGGTGTCGAGGAGGCCGATGATGTCGGTCGTGTCCGATGCGCGCTTACGGGGTTCGTGGCGATCTTCGAGGGCGTGGGCCTTGGTGGCGAGGAGGGCGGCTGGTGTCGCGATCTCGAGGATCTCGTCTGCGCTGTCGCCGGCGACCACCCGCACCGGTTCGGCGGTCTCATACGCGTAGCGGTGGCTGACCACGAACAGCCTGCTGGTCTCGGGCTCGATGCCGGTGACATCGTCGTCAAGCTCGTAGGTGTCGATGACCTGGACGATGACGCCGTCGATGGTGATGTCCTTGCCGTGGAGGGAGGCGCCGGGGATGAGCGCCACGAGCGACAGCGAGTCGAGTCCATCGGTTGCGGTGTCGACGTCGCCGGTGGCACGGTGCGCGCGTTGCAGCCGGCAGATCACGGCGAGGCCGCCGATCACGACCGCTCGCACGCCGGCTACCCGTGACGTGTGGCCGGCGGCGGTGACCAGCGGAGCGGATCCGGCTGCGAGCAGGACGGGTTCACCAGACACGGCGGGCCTCGGTGGGGTGCCACGCATTGAGGATCTCGCGTCCGCGAGATCGGTCCTGGGCGAGGTCGAGGGCCACGAATACCACGTGGGCGCGTCGGTCGACGGCGGTGGTGGTGACGAGGGGTGTCGGTTCGACGGCAACGCTCGCCCGCCGTGATGGCCCAGACGTGGTTCCGAATCGTCGCTCGAGGGCGCGGACCTGCGTCGCGGAGGTGACGTACAGATCGGGCGGGCTGTCCGCTGCGATGGCTACTGGCGCGCCGAGTTGTGCGGCGGCGACCGTTCCGCTGAGCACGCCGGTGCCTTCCGTCGGGGTCTCGGCCAGTGCGACTCGGACAGGGTTCCATACCTCGGCGAGGGCCCAGAACAGTTCGGGGATCAACGCGCCATCACCGTCGAGGAGCGCCGCGTCTCGGATCGGTGCCAGGGCCTTGCTCGTGGTGCTCACAGGGAGCCCAGTACGGCGCGACAGCTCCCGGACCCCGATGGGCTCACCGGCGTAGAGCAGGAGGGCCGAGGCCACGGTGATGCCGGCACCGCCACGTATCGGATCGCGTGTCGAGCGCGTCGACGGCGAACGGGGGTCCGGCTCGACGTCGAGGTCGAGGTGAAGCGACTCGTCGCGAAGAAAGAGGTGGCCGCGACGATCGAGGAACCCGACGCCGGCTCGGCGCAGCTCCGCTTGCGCAGCCTTGGTGAGCTCATCCGCGACCACGACGAGCAGCCCGGAACCCTCCATCTGTTCAACGAAGCGGCGAGCCTGCATCGGATCGACACGACTCGCAGCCTTCACCTCCAGTTCGAGGGCCTTGCCGCTCGGCGTGCGAACAGCGAGATTGGCACCTGAGCCTGCGGAGACCGTTGCGATGCCAGCGCAGGCGAGGGCCGTGGCGACCGCTTCGATCGCTGACCGCTCGAGCACGTCGTTGGGAGTTCTCTGCGTCACACCATGAACTCTACCAGTACGTCCACTGTTCACGTATACGTGGACAGTGAGCCCACACAGCGCTGGATTCCCGTAAACGACGACGCGAACCCGAAGATCGTCCTCAACCAGTGAATGCCGCCGTCGGGCTGACGCAGCCGGTCAGACTGCGGCGTAGCGGCCCAGATGGATCGGTACCCGGCGATCCTCGTCGTCAAACACGGCGACGAGTTCCAGACGGGCGCCGAGCGCTTCAAGATAGTGCCGCAGCGTCGACACTCGCACGTCGTCGGAGTGCTCAAGCTTGGAGATCGCCCCTTGCGTCACGGAGTGCGGAAAACCTGGTTCGTGCCATCAAATCAATCCTTCCTCACCGAGTTTCCGCAGGTACTCGTCATACAGGTCATCCGCCAGCGGCACCGCCCACGCGTACCCGTCGTTCTGCGAGCAGGTTGATCCGATCACTCACGGCTTGTCGTTGTGCGCCGGACAAGGTCGCCCACCACTCGATGAATTGATCAGTGACCTCGACTTGCCCCACGCCTTCGTTATGAGCGATTACTCATGATGAGTCAAAGCTCATGGCAGAGGAATGTACGCAATCCCCATCGACGATGGATTCATGGCACGCACCCGACAAGCACAGAAGCCGGCTCCTTGGGACCGGCTCCATTGCAGGCATATCGCCTCGTTGGTGGCGGGGGTAGTGTGATGGTTCAGGACATGTGCAAGGCATGAGTCGGTACATGTGCAAGGCGTCGGAT
>JAGYOB010000184.1 GCA_018399515.1 Candidatus Nanopelagicales bacterium | reverse complement strand
ACAGGAACTTCTCAGCGACCCGAAACTCAACCCCGCCCACCGCTACGCACTCCTAGCCCGCGAACGCAACCAACCCCTCGAACCACCCTTCTAGCGAGAAGGGGATTCGAGGGGTTGGTGTGAAACAGAGGGTGAGGACGTACCTCAGGCCTTCTTGGTCTCCCAGAAAATATCCGAGATTTCGTCGATTTTTCCGAGCAACTGATCCGCGACGGCGACATCATTGGTGCCCTTGGTGCCACCAGCGCCAGCGAGTTTGGTCGCCTCGTTGAACAGCGTGTTCAACTGCGGGTACTTCTCGAAGTGCGGTGCCTTGAAGTAGTCGGTCCACAGCACCCACAGGTGCTCCTTGACCATGTGCGAGCGCTGCTCCTTGATGTTGACCGCGCGCTCTTTGAACACCGGATCATCGGAGGCGTGGAACTTCTCCATGCACGCCTTCACCGACTCAGCTTCTAGACGGGCCTGCGCCGGGTCGTACACACCACAGGGCAGGTCGCAGTGGGCATGGGCAACGGTGCGCGGGGCCAGCGCACGAGTGATGCGCCCCGATATCGTGCGATTGAGCATGCTTCCTCCGTGGGTCACTGCGCTCCTTGCGCTGACTCAACCCTAGTCCGGGGCTATCGAAGCGGCATGATGAGGAGGTGAAGTCTCCCTGGCTGCGGGTGCGGATCGACGGACTGTCGATGCTGCCCACCTTGACGCCCGGTGAATGGTGGCTGGTGCGACGCACGAGGGCGATCAGGCCGGGGGATCTCGTTGTCTTCACCCATCCGTATCGAGATGGCCACATCGCCGTCAAGCGGGCTGTCCGGCGCGAGAAGGGGGGATGGTGGGTCGAAGGCGATAACGGTGCAGCCAGTGAGGACAGTCGGCAATGGGGAGCAATCGATGCTGATCGCATTCACGGCCGGTTGTGGTGGCGGTACCGGCCGTGGGCACCACGTGAGGCGTATTCCATCCTGCGGAACAATCGTGGTTGACTGTGCGCCATGGTGACCCCCGGTGAAGACTCCGGCCCCTTGGCCAACCCCTTCGATGCCGACCCTGCATTTCCGTTGCACCGTGGCGGCAAGATCGAGGTACGGCCGACCGTGCGAGTCCGCGACCGCGGTGGGCTCTCCCTCGCCTACACCCCCGGTGTCGCGCGAGTCTGCTCGGCGATCGCCGAGGACCCCGCGCTGGCCTATGACTTCACCTGGAAGGCCAACACCGTCTTGGTCGTGACTGACGGCACAGCCGTTCTCGGGCTCGGGGATATCGGTCCCGAGGCAGCCCTGCCCGTGATGGAGGGCAAGGCGCTGCTGTTCAAGGAGTTCGGTGGGGTGGACGCTGTTCCGATCTGCCTGGACACCAAGGACACCGAGGAGATCATCGACACTGTCGTTCGCCTCGCGCCCGCTTACGGTGGAGTCAATCTCGAGGACATCAGTGCGCCACGTTGCTTTGAGATCGAGCAGAGACTGGATGCGCTCTTGGACATCCCGGTGTTCCACGACGATCAGCACGGCACGGCAGTGGTTGTGCTCGCCGCGCTATTGAACGCAGCCAAAGTCACCGGGCGGACGCTGGGTGATCTGCGTGCGGTGGTCTCCGGTGCCGGAGCGGCCGGGGTCGCGGTCACCGACATCCTGCTCGAGGCGGGTATCGGCGATATCGCCGTTGCTGATTCCAAGGGCATCATCGGTCCTGATCGCAGTGACCTGACCGAGGTCAAGGCGGCACTCGCGGCGCGCACGAACCGCGCTGATCTGACCGGCTCGTTGGAGGATGCGCTCGCCGGCGCCGATGTGTTCATCGGAGTGTCCGCCGGCACCGTCGGTGACGCTGCAGTCGCCACGATGGCGCCGCAGTCGTTGATCTTCGCGCTGGCCAACCCTGATCCAGAGATCCATCCTGAGGTGGCGCACCGAACCGCGGCCGTTGTCGCGACCGGTCGCAGTGACTTCCCCAACCAGATCAATAACGTGCTGGCGTTCCCGGGGATCTTCCGCGGTGCACTCGATGTGCGTGCCCGAACCATCACTCCGGGGATGAAACTGGCGGCGGCGCAAGCTATCGCTGATGTCGTAGGGGATGAACTCGCGCCCGATTTCGTCGTGCCTAGTGTGTTCGATCGTCGGGTGTCCGCTGAGGTGCCCCGTGCGGTCGCGGCCGCGGCGATCGCCGACGGAGTAGCCCGCCTGACCTAGCCCTTCTCCGGGCGATACGCGTCCATATAGGGCCTCTTTCACCCGAAGAAGGGCTAGTCGTCGTCGAGGCGGGCGAGCCAGGTAGCGAGCCGCTCGATCGGCACCTCGAAATCGGGGTTGAGATCGACGAACTCGGTCAGCCGCCCGGCGAGATCGGCAAAGGTGATCTGCTCCTCGCCACGGCGAGAACTCAGTTCCTCGATGCCACGATCGGTGAAGTACATCGGGGCAGGTCCTTTCAGTCCGCGAATGCTGCTTCAACCACGGCCCGCTGCTCCTCCTCGTGGCGATGGTGGCTGCCCACGGCAGGGGATGACGATGACGGGCGGCTCACCCCAACCAATTCGCGGCCGACGATCTGCGGCAGGTTCACCGCCATGAACGACCAGGCACCCTGGTTGGCCGGCTCCTCCTGCACCCAGCGAACCTCTGCATCAGCCGGGTAGGCATCGATCACGCCGGGCAGGCTGCGATGAGGCAGCGGATAGAACCGCTCGAATCTGACGATGGCGGTATCCGTCGCACCGCGCTTGTCTCGTTCGGCGATGAGGTCGTAGTAGACCTTGCCGCTGCACAGCAGGATCTTGCGCACGCCCTCGGGCGCCACCGTCGTGTCGCGCAGGATCGCCCGGAAGCTCCCTGTCGTGAAGTCCTCCAGTGCTGACGTCGCGAACTTCGCACGCAGCAGGGATTTCGGGGTGAAAACGACGAGCGGTCGGGTGAGTCGGGACAGCACCTGCCAACGCAGCAGATGAAAATACGATGCGGGTGAAGACGGCATCGCGACTGTCATGTTGTCTTGCGCACACAGTTGGAGGAAGCGCTCCACACGAGCCGACGAGTGGTCGGGACCTTGACCCTCGTATCCGTGCGGCAGCAGCAGTGTGACGGCCGAACGCTGATTCCATTTCTGCTCACCGGCCGAGATGAACTCGTCGATGATGGTCTGCGCACCATTGACGAAGTCACCGAATTGCGCCTCCCACACCACGAGCATGTCCGGGCGGGCCACGGAGTAGCCGTACTCGAAACCGAGAGCAGCGAACTCGCTCAGCAGGGAGTCGTACACCCACAGTTTGGCGCCGTCTCGATAGCAGCGCTTCAACGGTTTGTACTGCCAGCCCGTCTCGCGGTCGACGATCACCATGTGCCGGTGCCCGAAGGTCCCTCGGCGGGAGTCCTGGCCGACCAGACGGACCGAGCGGCCCTCCTGGAGGAGTGATCCGACGGCGAGAGCTTCAGCCATGCCCCAGTCGACGGCGTCATCGGCGACCATCTGGCCGCGGCGCTGCAACTGCGGTGCGAGTCGGGGATGCACGGAGAAGCCGTCGGGCATTTCCAACTGGCTGGCTACGACGAGGTCCACCTGATCAGCGGTGATCGCGGTATCGACGACAACAGCGGGAACCTGCGGCGCAAGGGATTTCTGCCCTTCACGGACGACCGTGCTGGAGTTCTCGCTGAAGGATTCCTCCTCCGCTGTTGCCTGCGAGGAGCGAGTCTGTTGGAAGACCTGCTCGAGTTGCCCCTGAAAATGCCGTAGCGCGTCCTCGGCCTCCTCAACGGTGATATCGCCCCGGCCGATCAGGGCCTCGGTGTAGACCTTGCGGACGCTGCGCTTGGTGTCGATCAGGTTGTACATCAGCGGCTGGGTCAAGGAGGGGTCATCGGCCTCGTTGTGACCGCGCCGTCGGTAGCAGACCAGGTCGATCACGACGTCCTTCTGGAAAGCTTGGCGGAAGGCGAAGGCGAGTCTGCCGACCCGAACCACCGCCTCCGGATCGTCACCGTTGACATGGAATATCGGCGCTTGGATCATCCGCGCAACATCGGTGGCGTAGACCGAGGACCTGCTGTATTTGGGCGAGGTGGTGAAACCGACCTGGTTATTGACCACGATGTGCACGGTGCCGCCGGTGCGATATCCCTGCAGTTGCGACAGGTGCAGAGTCTCGGCGACCACGCCCTGGCCGGCGAATGCTGAGTCGCCGTGCAGCAGCATGGGGAGGATGTTGAACGCCTCGTCGCGGGGTAGCTGATCCTGCTTCGCGCGGACGATCCCCTCGAGTACCGGGTTGACGGCTTCGAGGTGCGATGGATTAGCGGCGAGGTACACCTGCGTTTCCTTACCGTCCAGACTGCGGTAGGTGCCCGAAGTGCCGAGGTGGTACTTCACATCGCCGGAACCTTGAACGGATTCCTCACCGTAGTTACCCTCGAATTCGGCGAAGATCTGGCCGTAGGACTTTCCCGCAAGGTTGGCGAGCACGTTCAAGCGGCCGCGGTGGGGCATACCGATGGCGACCTCGATGATCCCCTCGGCCGCAGCGTCCGACAGCACCGCGTCGACCAGGGGAATCAGAGTTTCGGCTCCTTCGAGGGAGAACCGCTTCTGTCCCACGTATTTTGTCTGCAGGAACGTTTCGAAGGCTTCGCCTTCGTTGAGTTTGCGGAGGATGTTCAACTGCTCATCACGCGTTGGCTTGGTGTGCGGAATCTCGACGCGTTCTTGGATCCATGTGCGCTGCTCGGGATCTTGAATGTGCATGTACTCGATGCCGATGGTGCGGGTGTAGGAATCGCGCAGAACACCCAGGATCTCGCGCAACTTCATCAGCGGGCGACCGGCGAATCCGCCTGTGGCGAACGTGCGGTCGAGGTCCCACAGGGTGAGGTTGTGGGTAAGTACATCGAGGTCGGGGTGCCCGCGCTGCTCGTATTCCAAAGGATTGATGTCGGCCATGAGGTGTCCGCGCACCCGGTAGGCGTGAATCACCTCCTGGACGCGAACAGTTTTGTTCAGATCGGTCTCATGCGATGCCGACACGTCCTCGGCCCACTGGATGGGTTCGTAGGGGATGTGTAAAGAGTTGAAGATCGACTCGTAGAAGCCATCGCCACCGAGTAGCAGTTCGTGGATCTTCTTGAGGAACTCACCTGACTGTGCGCCCTGGATAACCCGGTGGTCATAGGTCGAGGTAAGGGTCATGATCTTGCTGACCGCGTTGCGCACACGGGACTCCTCTGAAGATCCCTGCCATTCGGCGGGATACTCCATCGCCCCGACACCGACGATCGTGCCCTGGCCTGGCATGAGACGGGGCACCGAATGCGAGGTGCCGATCGTGCCGGGGTTGGTCAGGCTGATCGTGGTTGCGGCGAAGTCCTCGACGGTGAGATTCCCGCTGCGGGCACGGCGCACGATGTCTTCATAGGCGCCCCAGAAGGAGGCGAAGTCCATATCCTGTGCGGCTTTGACATTGGGTACGAGAAGTTGGCGTGAGCCGTCGGGTTTGGCGATGTCGATGGCGAGTCCGAGGTTGATGTCGGGGTTGACCTGCAGCCCCGGTTTGCCGTCGAGGTCGGCGAAAGCATTGTTCATGGCTGGAACGGCGCGTGCGGCAAGGACCACCGCGTACCCGATGAGGTGAGTGAAGGACACCTTGCCGCCGCGGCTGCGGGTGAGGTGGTTGTTGATCACGGTGCGGTTGTCGATGAGCAGTTTCGCCGGCACCTCGCGCACGCTCGTGGCGGTGGGTACCGACAGGCTGGCCTCCATGTTGTCCACGACGCGCGCGGCGGCACCGCGCAGTTTCTCAACCACGGCATCAGCGCGTTCGGGCTTCGGTGCTGGTTCGTGTTTTCTGTGTTTAAGGATATTGGAATGCAAGATACTTAATTCATTATT
>JAGYOB010000183.1 GCA_018399515.1 Candidatus Nanopelagicales bacterium | reverse complement strand
CACCGACTATTTCGGCCGCTCCTGCATCCTGGCGCCGAGTGGCGCGGTGCTGGCTGAAGCCCCCGCCCATGAGCAGCCGGTGATCATCGAAGCGACCCTCGACCTGTCCGAACTGCCCAAAGCGCGCGAATTGTGGCCGGTGTGGAACGACCGGCGACCGCATCTGTACCGGTTCATGTACAGCGACTGATGCGTGCAGACAGACAGCCTCAGATGATCCCGCGCTCGCGAAGATCTGCGAGCTGATCGGCGTCGTAACCGAGCAGGCCCGCGTAGACCTCGTCGGAATGCTGGCCCAGATCAGGGCCGACCCACTTCACTTCACCGGGCGACTCGGACAAGACCGGGAACACGTTCTGCATGGGGAACTCCCCGAACGTCTCGTCCGGGACCCGCACGATCGATTCGCGGGCCTCGAAGTGCGGGTCGGTCAAGATGTCCTTCGCCGTGTACACCCGGCCTGAGGGGATCGCGTTCTCGGTGAGGTGGTCCAACAGATCATCGGCAGTCCATTGCGAGGACCACTCCGAGATGATCGCGTCGAGTTCTTTGTCGTTGGCACCCCGGGCGCTGTGCGTGGCGTACCGCTCATCCTCGGCCAATTCCGGCTTGTCCATCGCTGTGGCCAATCGGCGGAAGACGGTGTCCATATTGGCCGCGATGAGCACTGAATCGCCGTCCTTGGTGGGATACACGTTGCTCGGCGCCACATTCGGCAGGGTCGAGCCCGTGCGCTCTCGCTGGTAGTCGCCGATCTCCCACTCCGGAATGAGGGATTCCATGTAGGCGAAGACCGATTCGTAGATCGAGGCATCGATGACCTGACCGCGCCCGGTGCGATCGCGGTAGTGCAGGGCAGACAGTGCGCCGAGCGTGGCGAAGGTCGCGGCGAGCGAGTCGCCCAGCGAGATGCCGCAGCGTGACGGCGGCCGATCGGGATCACCGACGACGTAGCGCAATCCGCCCATGGCCTCGCCGATGCTGGCGTAGCCCGGGCGCGGGGCGTACGGCCCGGTCTGGCCGAAGCCGCTGACGCGGATGAGGATCAGCCCGGGGTTGATCTCCGAGAGCACGTCATAGCCCAGGCCCCACTTCTCCAAGGTGCCCGGCCGGAAGTTCTCCAGCAGCATGTCGGCATCTTTGATCAGGTC
This sequence comes from Candidatus Nanopelagicales bacterium, assembly GCA_018399515.1. Classification (GTDB taxonomy): domain Bacteria; phylum Actinomycetota; class Actinomycetes; order S36-B12; family S36-B12; genus M55B157. The sequence goes on along the minus strand of JAGYOB010000183.1, from coordinate 3,370 downwards.
CTTGACGATCTGCTGACCCTCGGGGGTGCGCAGATTCGCGGTGACCGACTTCTTGTTCCGGGCCACGATCGGCCACCACAGGGATTTGCCGTAGGGCTTCTCCCGCCCCCACTCACGCATCGGATCACCGGTGGCGGGATCCTCGACCTTGATGACCTCGGCGCCGTAATCACCCAGGAGCTGACCGCAGTACGGGCCGGCGAGCAACTGGCCGAGCTCGATCACCCGGATATCGCTCAAGGCGCCTGGGCCGAGGGCGCCGAGGGGGTTGGTCGCAGGCTGCGTCATGGTGGGTCCTTAGGCCGAGAGGATGGGCACGAGGCTGGGCCGGGCGTGGTTACCGGTCGGTCAATGTATACAACCTACGGGGAATCTTCGCACCCCGATCGCTGACATTTAGCGAAATTTTCCCGTGCTACCACTCAGACTTTGCCCTACTGCTGGTTTCGCGGTTGCGGTGGACTTGTATACGAAAAGGGGCCACAATGTCGCCCATGGCCCCTCCCACCGATCTGACGATCCTCGAGGTCTGCCCCCGCGATGGGCTGCAGAACGAGCGCATTCCGTTAACCGTGGACCAGCGTATCGACCTCATTCAACGGCTCGCCGATGCCGGTGCCCGGCGGATCGAAGCGGTGAGTTTCGTCAACCCGAAGGCCGTTCCGCAGATGGCCGGTGCTGAAGAGGTCATGGCCGGGATCTCGCGCCATCCTGGGGTTTCCTACAGCGGCCTGGTGCTCAACGCGCGCGGTAATGAGCGGGCGCTGGCCAGCGGCGTGGATGAGGTCAATGTCGTGGTGCCGTCCACCGATGGGATGAGCCGGGCGAATCAGAACATCGATGTCGCAGGGATGCTCACGCTCGCACGCCAGATGATCGCTGAGGCGAAGGCCGCGGGTGTCACGGTCGCAGCAACGGCAGCGGTCGCCTTCGGTTGCCCCTTCGACGGGGAGGTCAGCGTCGACCAGGTGCGCGCGGTTGTGCGGGTCTTCGCCGAATGTGGAGTCGATGAGATCGCGATCGCTGACACGATCGGCGTCGGTGTTCCCGCACAGGTGCGTGCGCTGACCGCCATGGTGCGCCAGGAGGCTCCGGGGACCCCGGTGCGATTCCACTTTCACAACACTCGAAACACCGGCTACGCCAACGCCGCCGCAGCCCTTGAGGAAGGGGTACGCGTCCTCGATGCTTCGGCCGGTGGATTCGGCGGTTGTCCGTTCTCGCCCGCGGCGACGGGCAATATCGGCACCGAGGATCTCGACTATCTCGCGGTGCGTAGCGGATACCGAACCGGACTGGACCGCGAGGCGATCTCCGAGACGGCGACATGGGTGGGCGGACTGCTCGAGCGCACTCCGCCTGCGATGGTCGGTCGCGCCGGGGTCTTTCCACCTGTTCCTTCGACTGAAAGGGGTGCGGCATGAGCGCACCGACGTGCACGATCTCGGTGATCTATTACTCCTCCACCGGAAACATCGCTGCGATGGCCGACGCCCTGGGTGAGGGTGCCGCTGCGGCCGGTGCGCAGGTGCGGGTGCGCAAGGTGCGCGAGACCGCGCCACCGGAAGCCATCGCGTACAACGAGAAGTGGGCCGACTTCGTCGAGCGCACGAAGGACGACGAGGTCGCGACGCTCGACGATGTCGAATGGGCCGATGGCATCGCGCTCGGTTCACCGACACGCTTCGGTGGTCCGGCCAGCCAGCTCAAGGCGTTCCTGGACACCACCGGAGGCCTGTGGGCCCAGAACAAGCTCGTCGACAAGGTCGGCACATCGTTCACGTCGGTGTCGACCGCACACGGTGGTCTGGAGTCGACGATCCTGGCGATCAACAACCACTTCTATCACTGGGGTTCCATCGTGCTGCCGCTCGGTTATGAGAACCCGTTCTTGCTGAAGGAATCGGGCAACCCCTATGGCGCTTCGTTCGTGGCGCGCAAGGGTGCGGGTCCCGATGAGGTCGCCCTCACGGCGGCACGTATGCAGGGCGAGCGGCTGGCCCGGGTCACCGCATGGATCCGCGCGGGTCGCCAAGCACAGGCCGGGACGGAGTCTGCGTCATGAGCGAACCCTTGCGCGTCCTAGCGATCGGTGGCAGCACCCGGCCGGATTCTTCGAGTGAGCGCGCGGTGCGTGCAGCAGCACGGGGTGCGGCACAGCACGGCGCCGAGGTGCGGTTCATCGTCAGCCGCGATCTCATCATGCCGATCTACGACACCGAGACTGATGAGCGCACCGAACTCGCCCAGCAGTTGGTCGAGGCGTATCGCTGGGCGGATGGTCTGATCGTGGCTAGCCCCGGCTATCACGGCGGCATCAGCGGAATGATCAAGAACGCCCTCGACTACATCGAGGACCTGCGCGAACACGATCGCGTATACCTCGATGGCATGGCGGTCGGGTGCATCGCCGTCGCGTACGGCTGGCAGGCGACGGTGTCGACCCTGCACCAGTTGCGCCAGGTCGCCCACGCGGTGCGAGGTTGGCCGACGCCCCTGGGTGCGTCGGTCAATGCCAGCGTCACCAAACTCGATCACGAGGGCAACAGCGACGACACCGCTGCCGTGGCCCAACTCGAAGGTGTCGGCGCCCAGGTGGCCGAATTCGCTCGGATGCGTCAGGCCTTCCACCGAGTAGGCTGACGCCGCCGTATCAAGGGGGGCCTGCGCGCGAAGGCTGCGACAGGAAGAAAGGGGTGCGGTATGGCACGACTGGCGGATACCGCCTACGACCAGTTGCGGTCGGCCATTCTGCGTGGCGAACTGCCCCATGGTGAGCGCTTGGCTGAGGAAGAGATCGCCGAGAACCTCGGCATCTCCCGGACTCCGGTCCGCGAAGCCCTGCGTCGTTTGGCCGCCGAGGGCCTCGTCGATGTCGCGCCTAATCGCGGAGCCTCGGTCGCCCGCTGGGAGTCGACCGATCTGCAGGAGATCTTCGATCTGCGAGCGATGCTGGAGTCCTACGCCACGAAGCGCGCCACACCGCGGCGCACCCCGGAGGTGATCGACGAGCTCACCGGGATCTGCGATGAGATGGAATCGGTCTTCGCGAGGTCCAGCAACGGGCGGTCCCTGCAGTCTCTGGCCACGGCCAACCGTCGATTCCATCGGATCATCATGGAGGCGGCGGAGTCGCCGCGGTTGCTGAGCATGATCGATTCGCTCACGCACGTGCCCGTGGTGATGCAGACCTTCACTCAGTATTCCCAGCACGCGTTGCAGCGATCGCTGCACCACCATCGTGAGATCGTTGATGCGATGACCGCCGGCGACTCGGACTGGGCGGGCAGCATCATGCGCGCCCACATCCTGGCTGCCCGCTACGAAGTTCTCGGCGACAGCTGCATCCATCCACCCGACTGACACACCG
>JAGYOB010000182.1 GCA_018399515.1 Candidatus Nanopelagicales bacterium | reverse complement strand
GAGTTCTGGGGCGGCTGGTTGATCCGACCGGTGTCGGTGGAGTTCTGGCAGGGTCGCGCCTCACGCCTGCACGACCGTTTGCGCTATGTCACCGAAGAGCCGTCAGCGTCTCTCGACGATCCCGATCCCTGGACGATCCACCGCCTCTCACCGTGATCCGCTCACCGTGATGTCGATGAACCTGGGGCTAGTCGCGGGGGAGCGCGGCGGCGAGGATGCTGGCAGCGAGATCGTCCATGCTGATTCCCCGCTCCTTGGCCTGCCGGCGTAGCTTCTTGCGCACCGACTTCGGTACCCGCACCCCGAGGTCGACGAGTTTGTCGCCGGCGGATCCCATGATCGAGTCGGCCGTCGTAGGTCCGCCCTTTGCGGGTTTTAATGACCTGCCCGCTGATCCACCCGCGGCGATCGACGGTGCGATCCGGCCGGTGACGGGGTGCACATCAGCGTCAGCCGCACGGCTGAGCGCCGGACGAGGCTGGGGGACGCTGGAGGTTTGCCTACTCGTTGACTTCGACGGTTTCCCCTTCCGCGGTTTTTTGCCTTTCTGCGGCTTCTGGGACTTCTCCGGATCTGATGCCGTCATCGCTGCTCCCTCGCGGTCGAGATCGTCGGAGTGGTCGCTGCACGCCCGGCGAGCAGGGCTTCGAGCAGATCATCGAAGGCCTCGGTGACCTCGCGGGCACCCGGTGACGGCCATGCCTGCACGGGCACACCTGCGCCTTGAGCCTGCTGCACGGCGGTGCGTTCGGGAATGACCGGGTCGAGCACAAGGTTCGGATAGGCCCTCGTCAGTTCGGCGATGCGGAACGCATGCTCGTTCAGATGGGCGCGTACGCGGTTGATGACGATCCCTGCCGGGCGCAGGCCGAGGTTGATCGATGTGCTGGCAACGTCGATGGCCCGCAGCGCTTGTTCGGCGCCGCGCAAAGCGAAGAAGCCCGGCTCGGTGACGATCAGTGCTAGGTCGGCAGCGGCGAGCGCATTGCGGGTGAGTTCACCCAGTGACGGTGGGCAGTCCAGCAGCACGAGGTCATAGCGATCGGCGACCCCGGTCAGGCTGAGTCGCAGTCGCGCCGCCGATGACGGGATCGTCGAGGTGTCGCGGTGGGCGAGGGCTTCCTCGGCGGGGATGGCATGCACTCGCGGTCCCCAGCCGCTGGGCACGATCGCCTCAGCGGCGATGCCCGGTCGGCCGTCAGCGAGCACATCGCTGAGGGTGAACGTGTGGGGTGGAACGTCCAGGCACAGTGTGGAGTTGGCCTGCGGATCGCAGTCGACAACGAGGACCGACCGGTTGCTTTCCCAGGCGGCTCCGGCGAGTCCGACGGTGACGCTGGACTTGCCCACACCACCTTTCAGGCTCAGTACCGCCACCGTGACCGACATAACCGGTGAGTGTGTCAGAACCAATCAGGGGAGGGCGGCGTGGCGGGCGAGGGCGTCGAGACGTTCGGCCGCGTGATCGACGATCCGCTCGGGATAGCCGTGCTCGTAGCCGTCGAGGCAGTTCCACGGGGTGTGCGCGGTCTTGCCCGGCAGATGCGCCAACTCCGGCACGTATCGACGCACATAGTCGCCGGTCGGATCGAACTTCTCACCCTGGGTCACCGGGTTGAACACGCGGTAGTACGGCGAGGCATCGGTGCCGCACCCGGCCGTCCACTGCCAGCCGTGGGAGTTGCTTGCCAGGTCACCGTCGCGCAACCACCGCATGAATTCCGCCGCACCGCGCTGCCAGGGCAGGTGCAGGTCCTTGATGAGGAAACTCGCCACCACCATGCGCACCCGGTTGTGCATCCAG